>CALWMT010000122.1 GCA_944382045.1 uncultured Enterocloster sp.
TTCGCGTTGGGGTAGATACGATCGATCCTCTCGTACGGGAAGCGCTCGTCCAGGATCCGCTTCATCCGGGTCTGGGCCTGGGGGTTCCCTGTGTGGCGGGCCGCGTACCGGCCCAGGGCCATGCCGGAGATCAGGAGATTGACGGCCATAAATACGATGAGAAGGTTCATCAGCCAGGCTCCGGCTGTGACGGGCAGGCTCTCAATCAGGCGGGAGAGCCGGGGATAGAGGGATTTCAGCCACACCACGGCGGCAATGCCCCAGAAGAAGCAGTAGAGCAGGTTGATGCGGCCGCCCAGGTTGAAGGGAATATGGCTGTAGTCCCAGAACACCGTGCCGAAGAGAAGCTCGGAGAGAACGCTGCACATGTATTCATAGGCTCCGCCCAGCACAGTCCCGGCAAAGAAGATATAGCGGTCGCTCTTGTCCTTGTACTTGTACAGGAGGGCGGTAAAAATGGTGCAGCCAAAGCCCCACACGATGCTGAAGGGACCGTAGACCACGCTGCTGCGGCTCATGATCACGCCGGTGGTGGCATAACAGAAAATAGTTTCCGTCACGTCCCCCAGAAAGGATCCGAGGAAGAAGAGGCCCGTGAGCTTGTAGAAGCAGCAGCCCTTTGCAAAGACCCTCTCTGCGGGGATTTTTTCATCGGCGGGAACCGGGGAGGCAGTCCGGCTCAGGTTGGGGTAGGCGTGGAGCACACGCTTTTGTATTCTCCGCCGCAGAGCGCCCACGGAGGGCAGGGACGGATCCAAAGCCCGGCGGCCCAGGGCCCAGACCGAGGTGAGGGATCCGGCAAAGTCCAGGGCCAGAAGGCAGGCGATGCCGATGAGCAGGAAAAAGCTGATCCGGGAGGGGATCGCGTCCGCAAGGCGCAGAAGCAGGGGATTGCCCCAGCGCAGGACGAGGACAGCCGCCAGGCCGCTTACCGCCGCGGAGGGAAGGCGCACATAGCCCTCAAAGGAAAAGCGGGAGAGGGAGAAGTCCCACCATTTTCTGTGGGCCAGGCGCTCTAAGAGGAAGCCGGCCAGAAAGGTAAAGAAGGCGGAGAGGATCATTCCGCCGATAAAGAGCCACACAGGCCTTCCGGCAAGCTCCTTTAAAAAGACCGTGTAGGTCACGGCCTCCAGCCCGTAGATCGGACAGAGGGGAAGGTTTAGAAAGCCGGTGTTGGTGAGCTCCCGCCGGGTGATAAGGGAAAACAGGGTGAGGACGCACCAGCCCCCTAGGGAGTAGAAGAGGAAGAGCCATGCCAGCTGATAAAGGGTGTATTCCATAAAAGATCCTCCTTGCCGTGTTTTGAATGGTCATGTTCTGATAGATAGTAGTGTATCATTTCCAGGGGAGAACGTCAAAGGAGGGGGTGCGGAGTTAAAAATAAGACAAGAAGATTTGCTTGCATGAAAAATAGGACCGTGCTATCCTTAAGGGGCGGCAGAAGCAGAATAAAAATCCGCCGCCAACAGCATCGGATAACGAGGAGGAGCGATATGGTCACAGAGATTGTAGGAAAAGACGGGAGTGTAAGGGCCAG
The DNA here is from genome assembly GCA_944382045.1 of uncultured Enterocloster sp. Lineage (GTDB taxonomy): Bacteria > Bacillota > Clostridia > Lachnospirales > Lachnospiraceae > Enterocloster. Next base: position 1,538 of record CALWMT010000122.1, read on the forward strand.
CGCCCAGGGGGAGTGCCGGGCGGTTCTGGTATGGCAGGGAGCCTATGAGCCGGGAGACCGGATCCGCTTTCATGCGGAGGAGACAGGCTGCTTTTACGGAATCCAGGCAGACGATGTCCTGGGGGAGGCTCTGGTATATCTGACCAAGGGAGAGCTGGAGTATGAGATTCCCTTTGAGGAAAAGAAGACCTCTTATAATCCTAAGGCATTTTCAGGTGATCTGCACTATCTATATATACGGAGGGCTGAGCCTCACGAGTGGGCGGGCCTGCGCAACCTGGCGGTAAACCCCATGGATCAGCACGGGGATCGTGGCTGCTATCCCCATGCCTGGGCAAATGTGGAAACCAGAGGAGAGGCAGTGTTCGCCGCAAGAAACGCCATCGACGGTGTGACGGCCAACGCCTCCCACGGAAACTGGCCCTACGCCTCCTGGGGCATCAACCGGAGGGACGACGCGGCCTTTACCCTGGAATTTGGCCGGCCTGTGGACATAGAGGAGATTGTGCTCTGCACCCGGGCAGATTTTCCCCATGATAACTGGTGGGTGAAGGCGGATATCGTATTTTCTGATGGGACCAGGGAGCAGGTTTCCATGGAGAAGAGCAGTGAGCCTCACCGCTTTGCCATAAAGAAGGAGGGGATTGCCTGGCTTCGGCTGGAAAATCTGATCAAGGCTGACGATCCCTCCCCATTCCCGGCACTGACCCAGATTGAGGTGTGGGGAAAAGAGCGTGCATAGGAGACGGACAGGCCTAGCAGCAGACGAAAGCGGACGCATATCACGTCCGCTTTTCGTAATTTCTGGGGGAAATACCCGTCACCTTTTTAAATACCCGGCTGAAGTAGTAGGGATTTTCAAAGCCCAGCATGTCGGAGATCTCGTACATCAGGTACTGGTGGGAATCGATGAGCTCCTTGGCGTGCTCGATTTTTACCTGTGCAATGTAATCGGAGAGGGTAGTGCCCGTAAATCTTTTAAATACAATGCTCAGATATCCCGTGCTGATATTTAAATGCTCCGCAATCTCCGCCAGGGAAAGCTTTTCCTGGTAGTGGGCGTCCACATACTGCCGGGCCTGCTGGGCCAGTATGTCCGAGGACTGGTTTTTCCGGTCGCTTAAGAGCTGGCAGAGCCGCCCCCGCAGGCTGTCCAGCCAGGCCAGGATATCCGCCAGGGAGGTGAATTGGGTGATATAGCCGGCAATATTGATGGTATAGGGAAAAATATCCTGGCTCTCCTCCGCTGACTGCTCAAAAAAGCCGGAGAGATAGGAGTACATATTGATGCAGGCGCTGGCCGCGGCCTCCCTGCTGGGCCTGCACTGGGTAAACAGGTCGATAATCTGCCGGAAAATCTCCCCCAGCCGCTCGCTGTCATTCTGCTGGATGGAGGCGGACAGATCCTTTTTCAGGAAATTGATGTTGAAATCCCTGGCCTGGCTCTGGTGGATGCTCTGGCCGCTGAAAAAGACGATGGGATCAGCGGAATCATAGTAGTAGGCCTCCAGGGCAGCCTGGGCCTCCGCAAAGCAGGCATCGAGCCGCTCCTCTGTCCCTGCGGGAGCGCTGATGCCAAAGGCTGCGGTGAGCTCAAAGTACGTCCGCAGGGCATTGAGCGCCTTGGAGCAGAAGGTGGAAATGGTCTGCCCATTCTCCCCAGGCCGCACAGCTGCCGCCATCAAAAAGCCGTTGGGATGGGAAAAGACCGGGGGCGGGAGTATGGCTGCCGCATGGAAGAAGCGGGAGGACAGCCCCCCCAGGATATCCATAATATGGGGGGTGAGCTGCTTGATATCCGCGGTCTGCTCGTCCGGCAGGAAGGGGATGCTGGTATGGCGGATCGTAAAGACCAGCAGATAGAGCTGGGGCATAAGGGCCCCCAGGCTCTCCGGGCAGGATGAATCCGTCTTCTGGAGAAGAATCCGGCGGTTTATGTACTGCCCCAAAAGCTCTGGCAGGGAGACAGGCATCTCCCGGCTGATCTGGGTCCGCTCCCACATACGGCAGGATTCCTTGGCCCGGTCCAGGGCCTTTACAAGCTCCTGGGGGGTCAGATTCAGCTTCACCAGATATTCGCAGGCGCCCAGAGACAGGGCCTTTCTTGCCAGGGCAAATTCCTCCAGGTTGGTGAGGACGATAAAGGGACAGTGAAAGCCTGCGGCCTGACATTTTTCTATGAGGGCCAGACCGTCCATCACAGGCATGCGGATATCCGTAATCACGATATCCGGCCGCTGGGACATAATCATCTCATAGGCGGAGGGACCGTTGGTAGCCTTTCCTGCGATGGTACAGCCGTGGTCCTCCCAGTTAATGAGGGAAGCAATCCCCGCAAGAATTAACGGTTCATCGTCAACTAAAATAATTCGGTACATAATTCCTCCTAGCTGTTCAGAATTCCAAGGGAAGCCGGATGGTCACGCGGGTAAACCGGTCCGGCTCGCTCTCAATGGAGAGGCCGTAGTCATCGCCGTATACCAGCTTCAGGCGCCGGTCCACATTGGGAAGGCCGATGCCGCTCATGGTGCTCTTCGTGATCTTTGAGGTATCGGTCAGGAGCGTGCGGATATTTTCCGGCTCAATGCCGATGCCATTGTCCTCCACGCTGACGCAGAGGGTGCCCTCCTCCTGCCAGGCGCGGATGCGGATGGTGCCGAAGCGCCCGCTGGGCTCAATGCCGCTGAAAATGGAATTTTCCACAATGGGCTGGAGGGTGAGCTTTATGATCTTTGCCTGGTAGAGCCGCTCGCTGTCCACCTGGATTTCTGTGTCAAAGAGCTCAATGTAGCGTATTTTTTCAATAATAATATAATTTTCAAGAAAATCCAGCTCCTGGCGGAGCGTAACCTTCTCATTAAAGCCCTTGGCCATATTTTTGAGAAGGGAGGAGAGGGCGGAGACCACCTGGACAATGCCTGTGTTTTTCTGTACAGTGGCAATCCATTTGATGGAATCCAGGGTATTGTAGAGAAAATGGGGATTGATCTGGGCCTGAAGCATCTTGATCTCCAGATCCTTCTTCTCCTTCTCGTCCCGTATCCGGTGCTTCATCAGGGAATCGATCTGCCCCGACATCTGATTGATCTGCCGTCCGATGGCGCCTATCTCGTCCTCCGTCTCAATGGAGGGATCCGGTGAAAAATCTCCCTGGGCGATGAGGGAGAGCCGTTTTGTCAGCCGTTTGATGGGCGCTCCCAGACGAATGGAGAAGAACAGGGACAGGGAGGCGCCAATCAGGATGCAGAACAGGAATACCATCAGCACGGTGCTGGCGAATACCCCGGAGTCAAAGGGAAGGGAGGACAGGGGCAGAACCTCAAAAAACATCATGCCGCTGTCAGCCTGCCGCTCATAGGACACCACGCAGTCCTGGCCGCCCACCACCGCAGGCAGACTCCCGGAGGACTCCTCCCTGGCAAGCAGGTCCGCAATCAGGGCAGAGGTATCCAGGCCGTCCCCGTTTAGGGAGGCCGCGATCTCCCCCTGGGAGGTGACAGCGCAGGCGATGCTGTCCTTCGGCAGGGTCTGGAGGGCAGCCCGGTACATATCCGGGGAGACAGCCAGAAAGATCCAGGAATCCTCAGGATTCCCGTGCCGCCCATAGCCCAGAGGCCGCAGCAGGGGCATGATTTTGGGAAGAGTCCTCTTTCCCTCGGGAAACGGATTGTCCACCAGGATAAGGGCGTTGCGCCCAGAGGTCTGTCCAATGAGCTCGCTGAAAAAGGGCGCCTCCATAATATAGGAGGGATCCAGGCGGGAGCCGGCGGCAGAGCCTGCCTGGATAAAGAAGCCATCATCGTACCAGGTGAGCTTGTAGATATCCTTATTATAACTGGAAATGGCGCACAGATCCCGGAGGGCATCCGCAGCATAGACCGCAGCGGCCCGGTTGGAGTAGCTCTCCCCCAAAAAGGTGGAGGAGGCAAAGAGAGTCTGGCGCTCCGCGCAGGTTAGGAGAATGTTCATCATCTCGTCGTAGGCAGCCAGGGTGCGCTGGGAGAGGCCGTACACCCGGTTCTGGCTGCTCTGCACCTCCGCATCAAGAATATCCTTCTTATAGGATCGGTAATTATAGTAGCTGACCGCGCAGGCAATGCAGAAGATGATGAGCAGATTGCAGAGGATCAGCTGAAACTGAAATGTCTTTTTTGTCTTTTCCATAGTGCGCCCGTCCTGAAACGTTCTTGTATTATTATCATATCGAATTTGGGGAAGAAAAACAATAAAGGAGAAAGGGCTGATGAAAAAAAGACAAAAAATTAAAAATAATATAAATATTTAAAAAACAATCAGGAAAACACGCACAAAAAGTAAAAGAAATATAAAAATCCTTCATGTAGTATGTAAAAAAATTTTGCTAAAATGAATGCAACAAAGAAATCAAGGGAGGCAATCAAAATGAGATTAAAGAAAGTAACAGCAGCATCTCTTGCAGCAGTTATGGCTGTATCTCTTGCAGCCTGCGGCGGCGGCACAGAGGAGACCACGGCAGCGGCGGGAGGCTCCGAGACCCAGGCGCAGGCATCCGAGGGCGGATCCGGAGAGACCGCTGAGGGCGGCCTTACAGGCGAGCTGTCCGTGACCACATGGGACAACTCCACCACCCCCCAGTTCCAGGCGGTCATTGACGCTTACATGGAGAAGAATCCGGGCGTGACCATCAACATCATCGACACCAATGCAGACGAGTACAACAATTCTCTGGGCATCAGCCTTTCCGCGGCACAGCCGGATCCCGATGTAATCTGGGTAAAGGATATGGGCTCCATGCTTCAGATGGCGGACAAAAAGCAGCTCATGCCTCTGGACGACCTGATCGAGAAGGACAGCTACGACCTCAGCGTGTACAACGGAGCTGCCGAGCAGCTGCAGTACAATGACACGACCTACGCTCTGCCCTACCGTTCCGACTGGTATGTGCTCTTCTACAACAAGGATCTTTTTGACGCAGCCGGCGTGGAGTATCCCAGCAACGACATGACCTGGGAGGAGTACCGTGAGCTGGCGGCCAAGATGACCTCCGGAGAGGGAAGCGCAAAGGTTTACGGCAGCCATCACCACACCTGGGAGGCCATGGTATCCGCATGGGCCGTACAGGACGGAAAGAACACCGTGGTTGCAAAGGATTACGAGTTCTTAAGACCCTACTATGAGCAGGCTCTGTGGCTGCAGGACAACGGCTACATCCAGGACTACGCAACCTTAAAGACGGCCAACATCCACTACTCCTCCGTATTTAAGAACCAGCAGTGCGCGATGATGCCCATGGGCACCTACTTCATCGCCACCATGATGCAGGCGATTGCGGACGGCGAGTGCGACTTCAACTGGGGCATTGCCACCATCCCGCATCCCGATGATGTGGAGGCTGGCTACACCGTAGGCTCCATCACCCCCATCGCCATCAGCGCTTATACCGACGCGCAGGATCTGGCTTGGGATTTCGTGAAGTTTGCCGCTTCCGAGGAGGCTGCCGATATCCTGGCGCAGAACGGCGTGTTCGCAGGCATCCAGACCGAGGAGTCCTTAAATACCATCGCTTCCGCAGAGAACTTCCCCGAGGGAGACAGCAGCAAGGAAGCCCTCAAGTATATCAACTTCGTATTTGACCGTCCGCTGGATCCTCAGATTGAGGAGATCCGCGTACCCCTGGACGAGGTATACGAGATGGTTATGATCGGCGAGTACACGCTGGACGAGGGAATCGCTGAGCTGAACCGCCGGGTTGCAGAGATCAAGGGCTGGTGATGAAAGCTTCGCCTGCCTGAAATGGCCGGGCCAGCTGTAAGACCAGACACCATAGAAACAGAACGCCTCATATATGCATGCCATAAACGGGGCGTTCTTTTTTACACAGTAGTATCCGGAGGCGCGCGTCACTGCCTCCGGTTTTCAAGGAGGATTGACTATGAACGAGAACAAACAGGGGCTGAACTCCTCCCAGAAGCGGAAGCTGCGGGAGAATCTGATTGGCTATTCCTTTATTCTGCCCAATCTGATTGGCTATTCCGTCTTTGTATTTGCCCCGGTTATCTTTTCCTTTGTTTTGAGCGTGATGAAAT
>CALWMT010000123.1 GCA_944382045.1 uncultured Enterocloster sp.
AAAAACAAATTTGAGGTTCAGAATCCAGCCGCTAAACATGCCGATTCTGAACCTCAATATTTTCAACTCTTTCCCCAAATTAGAGCTTTAGATCAGCCCCGCCGTCTTCATCTCCGCCTTGATCCGGTCAAGCACCGGTCCCTCGGGGGTAGCCAGGTTGGGCTTATAGGGCAGGCCAATGTCCCGTCCTCTCAGATTTGCCATGTCCTTTGCCGCTACCGGGAAGCTTGCTCCATCCATGGACAGGCGCACCGGATTCAGCTTGAACTGTGCCTCTAAGGAGCCCTCCAGATCGCCGGCCACAAACTTGTTGTATACGTCCGTGATCAGCTCCGGCATAAAGTTTGCAGCGGTGCACACGCCGCCCACCGCTCCATGGCACATGGAGGCATACAGCAGGGTATCCTTGCCGCCGAATACCTTAAAGCCCACATCGCGGGTCCTGCGGATAAACTCAGAGGTCTGGGTGATATCGCCGCTGGTATCCTTCATACCCACGATATTGGGAACCTCGTGAGCCAGGCGCTCCACCAGCCTTCCGGACATTGTGTAGCCCACACGGCCCGGATTATTGTAAAGGAGCATGGGAGTCTCAGGTACTGTCTCCGCGATGGTCTTAAAGTGAAGGTAGAGCTCATCCTCCGTGGGCTTTAAGAACATGGGCTGGAGAACAGAAATTCCGGCAGCCCCGTTGGCCACTGCCATCTTCGCCAGACGGCAGCACTTTCTCGTGCTGATAGCGCCGATGCCAAAGTATACCGGCACACGGCCCGCAGCCTGATCCACCATGATCTTGAGGCCCCGCTCCATCTCGTCCTCTTCCACCACGTAGAACTCGCCGTTGCTTCCAAAGGCCAGGATGCCCAGCACGCCGCCCTCAATTACATAGTCAACCTGCTCTCTCAGCTTTGCCTCGTCGATCCGCTCCTCCTCGTCAATGGGAGTGAGAATGGGAACGATCACACCCTTGATAAAATCTGTATTCATAGCGCTTCTCCTTTTTATGGAATATTTATGACTCTACCGTGGTGTTCGCGATCTTCTCGTAGTACTTCACGATGCTGGAGTGGTCCTCCTTCTCATATCCGTCTGCCTTCAGAGCCTGCATGATTTCCATGAGCTGGCCGGTCAGCGGCACAGGAGAGCTGATGGCATGGGCTGCGTTCAGCGCGTTGTTCAGGTCCTTGATGTGAAGCTCAATGCGGAAGCCGGGCTTGAAGTTTCTGCCAAGCATCATCGGAGCCTTGGCATCCATAACGGTGGAGCCTGCCAGTCCGCCCCGGATCGCCTGGTACACCAGCTCCGGATCTGTGCCGGCCTTCTTCGCGAAGGTGAGGGCCTCCGATACAGCAGCGATATTCACGGCAACCACGATCTGGTTTGCCAGCTTGGCCACATTGCCGCTTCCCAGCTCACCAACATATACAACAGAGCCAGCCATTACCATGAGCATATCATAGTACTTGTCGAACAGCTCCTTCTTGCCGCCTACCATAACAGACAGCGTTCCGTCGATCGCCTTGGGCTCTCCGCCGGATACAGGAGCATCCAGCATCTCAATGCCCATCTTAGCAAGCTCAGCGCCGATAGCCTTGCTCTCGGTTGGGTCGATAGAGCTCATGTCGATGAGCACGGTGCCGGGCTTTGCGCCCTCAGCCACGCCGTTCTCGCCCAGAACTGCAGCGCGCACATGGGGAGAGTTGGGAACCATGGTGATCACAACCTCGCACTGCTCAGCTACCTCTTTTCCGTTGTTTGCAGCCACAGCACCGCAGCCTACAACCTCATTTACCGCGTCCTTATTGAAATCAAAAACAACCAGCTCATAGCCAGCCTTTAACAGGTTCTTGCTCATGGGCTTACCCATAATTCCTAATCCGATGAAACCTACCTTCATTTTGTTACCTTCCTTTCTGATCGATTGCTTGACATACCTTTTTGTATCAGTCAGATCTTCCTGACTTCTGCACTCATTATAGCGGCTTCGTTTTCCCAAAACAATCGGCATTCCAGCTAAAAAGAGGACTGTTTTTTATCCAAACAGCCCTCTCTCTCATATTTTTATTTCATTGTTTCAAAATCATTTCAATTACTGAAACCGAATTCTTCCGTCTCCCGCTGGATTTCCATAGACAGAGCCGATCACACCGCCCAAGCTGTCCCGTATGTACGCGGCCAGCATATCCGCGTCGGTCATCACCTCATCCCGGATAATCCGGCAGCCCGCAAACATGGTCATGCCGTCGCCGCCCTCCTTGAGCATATAATTGTGGGAGGCAAGGGTATAGGTTTTATTTAAATCCAGGGGTTCTCCGCCCACCTGGATATCCGTGACACGGTATTCCCCAGCCACGCCGGTGAAATTCCCCTTGTCGTCCAGCGTCACACTGCTGGGGATATCCGTCCGCACAGAAAAGGTCAGGCCGGAAACCTGCAGGAATCCGCCGTTCTCCTCAGGATAATTTCTCAATCCCATCTCCAGGGCGTCCTTTATCTGCTGGCCGGTGACCTCCGCCGCGCAGGCCATGTTTCCAAAGGGAAATACCTCCATAGCATTGTTGTAGGTGATGCTTCCCGGCGCAAAGCTGCTCCGGATCCCTCCGCCGTTGGAAAATCCAATGTCAGCCCCCAGCACGACCCGGTAGGCGTCCGCGGTCAGATCGCCCATGTTGGTCTCTGCCCGCCGGACCGCCCGCTGTCCCGTGGCCGGATCATTTACCGTCAAATCCACCTCGGAGCGGCCGATCACCGCCTCCATGGACTGGGCGTACTGTGCCTTGATCCCCTCGATCAGCGCGGCCATGGCAGGCTCCTCCGGCTTCTCCCCCTGGGCGCCGTCCGCCAGACTGAGCTCCGTGCCCGGATAGATGCGGCCGGGATCGCTGATCCGGTCCCTATTTAAGCTGTAAATCTCCTGCCAGCGGCTCCCATCTCCCAGCATTGCTGCAGCGATCCTCCAGAGGCTGTCCCCCGGCTGCACCGTATACGCGGCCTCCGCCGCTCCGTCACCTGCCACCTGGGAAATCAGCTCTGCGGTAATGGTTCCGTCCCCGCCAATGGTGAGCTTTCCTATATTGGCCAGCTTGGTCCCTGTCTGGGTCAGAACCACCTCTTTCCCCTCCTTGTTCCGCACAATGCGGGACTCTACGGTCTCATGGGAGTGGCCGTCAATGCAGGCGTCGATGCCTGTGGTGTTGGCCAGCACTGCCTCTGAGCTCCAGACAGGCGTGATGCTTGCATTTCCCAAGTGTCCCACTAAAATCACGTAATCTGCGCCCTCACCGCGGGCTGCATCCACGCTCTCCTGCACCTGACGGTATAAGGCCTGGCCGCTCTCATCCTCGCAGAAGCCGTAGATATAGTTTCCCGCATCGTCCTGGAAATACGCAGGACTCGACTTAGAAAAGCTCTCCGGCGTGGTGACCCCCACATAGGCTACCTGGGTATCCCCATATTCCATAACCCTGTAGGGCTCAAACACGGTCTCACCGGTCCTCAGATCCACGAAATTGCAGGAATAGTATCCGCAGTCCAGCTCATCCGCCAGCTCCAGAAAGCGCGGCACTCCGTAATCAAACTCGTGGTTCCCAGGGACCGCCACATCGTATCCGGCCTGATTCATAATTTGAATAATATACTCCCCTTCCGACAGCGTTCCCATGGGTGCGCCCTGGATAGCGTCCCCTGCATCCACCAGCGTCACGTAAGGAGTCTGCGCCTCCATCTGCTCCTTATAGAGAGCCAGACCGCCGTAGCCGATATTGTCCTCAACCCCGCAGTGCACATCATTGGTATAGAGCACCACGATATCCTGGTCTGCGGCCAGTGCCGCAAACGGGAATGCAAATGCCGCCCAGCCAGCCGCCGCAGCTCCCAAGGCCGCAATTCCCTTGTTTCGAATTTTCATCCATCCGCGCATATATATGTATAACCTCCTTAGGCTTTTCCTGTTTCCAGCAACAAAACAAGGACCTTTGAAGCCTTCTCAAAGATCCCTGTCTCTCCTTCACTTCTTAAAAACACTGCGGAGATTAGTCCTCTACTTCCACGATCTCACGCTTGTTGTAGCTTCCGCAGGCCTTGCATACCCGATGAGGCATCATCAGGGCACCGCACTTGCTGCACTTTACCAGATTCACAGCACCCATCTTCCAATTAGCTCTGCGGCTGTCCCTTCTCGCTTTGGAACTTTTATTCTTAGGGCAGATAGACATGGTTCACACCTCCTTCATCTGTTTGAAAATATCCTGGATAACTGACATCCTCGGATCAAGGGCAGCTTCCTCCCCGCCCTCCTCCGAGCCCGGATTCGTGCCATATCTATCAGAAATCCCCTTGCAGTCTTCCCTGCAGAGGACCCTTATAGGCATGTTCAGGATCAATTCACTGCCAACCAGCTGGTCCACATCCAGATTATAGCCATCAATATAGAACTGCTCGTCCAGCTCTGCCTCCCGCTCCTCACCGGTCTTCTTCATATCCAGCTCCAGGTCAATGGCCAGATCAAAGGGAACCTCAACAGGCTCCAGGCACCTGGCACAGGGAATCGACAGGCTCAGCACCGCCCTTCCCTTCACGGAAAACACCTTATCTCCCTGGTTCTCGATCACCAGCTCCACAGGCTCCCGCCGGACTACCGGATACGTCCCGCCTGACACAGAAAAGCTTTCCATCTCCAGAGGAACTTGGTACGTCTTAGACTTTCCCTCAACAGGGAACAGTTCTGATAAATTGATCAGCATATCCTACTCCTTGATATGCACCTATGCTATTATACATAGGTGCATTTGGTTTGTCAACACAAATTTCAGCATAAAGCTCAGACGAAAGCTCGGACAGCCCTTACTGTACCAGCGCCAGCGTCTCCCTTGCAATTGCCAGCTCCTCGTTGGTGGGGATGAGCATCACCTTCACCTTGGAGTTCGCAGAGGAGATCACCCGCTCCTCGCCCCGGACATCGTTGGCCTCGTCATCGATCTCCACGCCCAGATAGCCCAGGTAGCTGCAGATAGCCTTTCTGCCCGCCTTGTCGTTCTCGCCTACGCCTGCGGTAAAGGCGATGGCATCCACACCGTTCATGGCAGCTGTGTAAGCGCCGATGTACTTGGCCACGCGGTAGATGAAGGCATCCAGTGCCACCTCAGCCAGGTGATTGCCCTCAGCCTTGGCCTTCTCGATATCGCGGAAGTCGCTGGAGATTCCATTTGTCATGCCGTAGACACCGGACTTTTTATTTAAAATATTGAGCATCTCGTTGATGTCCATGCCCTCCTTGTTCATAACGAACTGGAGAACAGCCGGATCCACGTCGCCGCTGCGGGTGCCCATGATCAGGCCCTCAAGCGGGGTAAGACCCATGCTGGTGTCCACGCACTTGCCGCCGATAGAGGCAGATACGCTGGCGCCGTTGCCCAGATGGCAGACGATCACCTTTGCGGTCTTGGGATCCAGGCCGCCGAACTTGATAGCCTCGCTGGATACAAACATGTGGCTGGTGCCGTGGAAGCCGTAACGGCGGATGCCGTACTTCTCATAGTATTCGTGGGGAATGGCATACATATACGCCTTCTCAGGCATCGCCATGCCGAACGCGGTGTCAAACACAGCCACGTTGGGTGTGCCGGGCATAGCAGCCTCGCAGGCCTCGATGCCCATCAGGTTGGCCGGGTTGTGCAGCGGTCCAAGGTCGAAGCACTCGCGGATCACGCGCTTCACATCCTCGTTTACAACGATGGAATCGCTGTATACGGTGCCGCCGTGAAGTACCCGGTGGCCGATGGCGGAGATCTCAGAGGTGCTCTTGATCACGCCGTGCTCCGGATCCTGCAGAGCTTCCATAACCATCTCAATGGCGGTTCTGTGGTTGGGCATAGGCTTCTCGATGACGAACTTGTCTCTGCCGGTGGGCTGATGGGTCAGCTTGGAGCCCTCAATGCCGATGCGCTCGCAAAGGCCCTTGGCCACAACGCCCTCATGCTCCATGTCGATGAGCTGGTACTTTAAGGAAGAGCTTCCGCAGTTGATAACTAAAATCTTCATAATAAATATTCTCCTATTTCTTATATTAAGCATCGGCTCAGGGCAGCCGCCGGAGGCGGGCCGCCCTGGCACCTGTCTCTTGCTTTGGCTTAGTCGTTCTGGCACTGTACGGCGGTGATGGCAACCACGCCCACGATGTCGTCTGCGGAGCAGCCTCTGGACAGGTCATTCACAGGTCTTGCAATGCCCTGGCACATGGGGCCGTAGGCCTCTGCCTTGCCCAGTCTCTGTACCAGCTTGTAGCCGATGTTGCCCGCATCCAGATCTGGGAATACCAGCACATTCGCATGTCCGGCCACTGCGCTTCCTGGAGCCTTGGAGGCGCCGATCTCGGGAACGATGGCGGCATCCAGCTGCAGCTCGCCGTCCAGAGCCAGCTCAGGAGCCATCTCCTTGGCAATCCTCGTGGCCTCAACTACCTTGTCCACATCCGCGTGGGAGGCGCTTCCCTTGGAGGAGTGGGACAGCATAGCCACCTTGGGCTCATGTCCAGTCAGCATCTTGAAGCTCTCAGCGGAGGAAACCGCGATAGCCGCCAGCTCCTCGGGGTTGGGGTTCTGATTCAGGCCGCAGTCCGCGAATACAAAGGTTCCATTGTCACCCAGCTCGCAGTTCGGTACCTCCATCAGGAAGAACGCGGAAACAAGCTTGGTGCCCGGCTTGGTCTTGATCACCTGCAGGCAGGGACGCAGGGTGTTGGCCGTGGAATGGCAGGCGCCGGAAACCATACCGTCCGCATCGCCCATCTTAATCATCAGGCAGCCATAGTAGGCGTAGTCGCTGAGAATGGTCTCTCTCGCCTTCTCCGGCGTCATGCCCTTCGCCTTGCGCAGCTCCACAAACAGGTCTATGTAGGCCTGTGTCTTCTCATAGGTCTGCGGGTTGATGATGGTGGCGCCGGAAACATCCAGCCCCTTGCTGTGCTCGCCGATATCCTCGGGGGTGCCGATAATAATCAGGTTCGCCAGGCCCTCCTTTAAAATCTTCTCAGCGGCCACCCATGTCCGGCGGTCCATAGACTCCGGAAGGACAATGGTCTTCTTGTCCGCTTTTGCTTTCTCCTTAATCAAATCAATAACTGCCATGATTCATACCCCTTTCGTATTTTTAACCGGTCCGGGCACAGATATCCCAGACCCCATATAGTATCATTATATATGGATTGGGTGGGGGAAACAAGGTGGTTTTGGCAAATTTTTGCACTTTTTTAGATACCTGAATAATAATTCAGACGCTAAGCTCTCATAACAAAAAACCGGGGCAGAAATCTCCGCTCCGGTTCTCCCGCCAGCTGTCTGGGGCCGCTGGCCAAATTCTGCAGCCGCCCCGTCTGCTGCTAAATCTTCTCGTACCGCTCCACATTCACCACAAAGATGGTTGCGCCGCCCACCTCCACGTGCATAGGCATGGTGGCATAGTTCACCATGGTGGTGCCGGAGATATAGGGCATGTTCACGGTCAGCTTCTGGTGCTGGCCGCACTCCTGCTTGATGAGGGAGATAACCTC
>CALWMT010000124.1 GCA_944382045.1 uncultured Enterocloster sp.
GATGCTTCGGATATTTATGCGGTGGACCGGGCGATGATGCAGGCGGACGGGACGAGGGACAAGTCAAAGCTGGGTGCAAACGCTATCCTGGCCGTATCCATCGCGTGCGCCAGGGCGGCGGCCCAGGCTATGGATATTCCGCTTTACCGCTTCCTGGGCGGCGTGAGCGGAAACCGGATGCCGGTGCCTATGATGAATATTTTAAATGGGGGAGCCCACGCGGCAAATACAGTGGATGTGCAGGAATTTATGATTATGCCGGCGGGGGCGCCAAGCTTTAAGGAAGGGCTGCGCTGGTGCACCGAGGTGTTTCATGCGCTGGCGGCGCTGTTAAAGTCCAAGGGTCTTGCCACCTCTGTGGGCGATGAGGGCGGCTTTGCACCGGACCTGGCAGACGATGAGGAGGCCATTCAATATATTTTGGAGGCGGTAAAGAGGGCGGGATATGAGCCGGGAAAGGACTTTGTCCTGGCCATGGACGCTGCATCCAGCGAGTGGAAGAGCGGCAAAAAGGGAGAGTATATACTGCCCAAGTGCGGGAAGCATTTTACCTCCGCCGGGCTTGTGGACCACTGGAAGGGGCTGTGTGAGAAATATCCCATTTATTCCATTGAGGACGGCCTGGACGAGGAGGACTGGGAGGGCTGGCAGCTCATGACAAGGGAGCTGGGGCACAGGGTTCAGCTGGTGGGAGACGATTTATTTGTCACCAATACGGAACGCCTTGCAAAGGGGATTTCCCTGGGCTGCGGCAATTCCATTCTCATCAAGCTAAATCAGATTGGCTCTGTGTCTGAGACCCTGGAGGCTATAAAGATGGCCCACAAGGCAGGATACACGGCCATTGCCTCCCACCGCTCCGGTGAGACCGAGGACACCACCATTGCGGATTTGGCTGTGGCCTTAAATACCTGCCAGATTAAGACGGGAGCGCCCAGCCGCAGCGAGCGGGTGGCAAAATACAATCAGCTTCTGCGCATTGAGGAGGAGCTGGGCAGGGCTGCGGTGTATCCGGGCTTTGGGGCATTTAACCGGGGAGAAAACAGTTCGCTGTAGGAGGCGGCTTATCCGCAAAAAATAAGCATTCTTTTATAAAGACAGTTCCGGAAAATTCCGATTTCCTAAATGAGCGGAATTCTCCGGGCTGTCTTTTTTGCGGCGGCCTCCAAAAACTACTTCTTGACATATACCCAATGGGGGTATATACTAAACGCATAGAAGTTAGCCGAATGAAACCAGCTGGCCAAAATCTAATAGGAGGGTTTGCGGATGAAGGAAGAGGAGAAGCTCTGCTGCAGCCACAAGACAAAGGAGCGCTCAGAGAAGGAGTACAAGGACCTGATTCACCGGCTGAACCGGATTGAGGGACAGATTCGGGGAATCAAGGGGATGGTGGAGAAGAATGCCTACTGCCCGGATATTCTGGTGCAGGTGGCGGCGGTGAATGCAGCCCTTGGCAGCTTCAACAAGGTCCTTCTGGCGAACCATATACGCACCTGCGTGGCCCAGGATATCCGCGAGGGGAAGGATGAGACCATCGACGAGCTTGTCTGTACCCTGCAGAAGCTGATGCGCTGAAAAGGAGGTTGTCAATTTTATGGAACAATATACAGTAACTGGCATGAGCTGCGCGGCCTGCAGCGCCAGGGTGGAAAAGGCCGTGTCAAAGGTGCCGGGGGTCACAGCCTGCTCCGTCAGCCTGCTGACCAACTCCATGGGAGTGGAGGGCACAGCATCGGAGGCAGATATCATAGCGGCGGTGACAGAAGCCGGATATGGAGCGGCCCCCAAGGGCGGAGCGAGGGCGGCAGGCCAGGCAGCCGGGGCATCCGTCTCCATGGCTGCGGCGGAGGAGGCGCTGAGGGACCACGAGACCCCGGTGCTCAAGCGGCGGCTGTTCTCGTCACTGGGATTTCTGATAGTGCTCATGTATTTTTCCATGGGACATATGATGTGGGGCTGGCCGGTTCCGGCGTTTTTTGCAGAAAATCATGTGGCCATGGGACTTCTGCAGCTGCTTCTCACCGGCATTGTGATGGTGATTAACCAGAAATTCTTTATCAGCGGCTTCCGGGGCCTTCTGCACAGGGCTCCCAACATGGACACACTGGTGGCTATGGGCTCCGGCGCCTCATTTATATACAGCGTCTATGCCCTGTTTGCCATGACGGACGCCCAGGTGAGGGGCGACATGGCCGGGGTTATGTCCTATATGCATGAATTTTATTTTGAGTCGGCGGCCATGATTCTCACTTTGATTACGGTAGGGAAGATGCTGGAGGCCCGCTCCAAGGGGAAGACCACAGACGCCTTAAAGGGACTTATGAAGCTGGCGCCAAAGACCGCCGTGGTGGTTCGGGACGGAGTGGAGACAGAGGTCTCCGTCGACCAGGTGAATAAGGGCGATATCTTTGTGGTGCGTCCCGGAGAAAATATTCCGGTGGACGGCGTGGTGTTAGAGGGGAGCAGCGCGGTAAATGAGTCGGCGCTCACAGGAGAGAGCATCCCCGTGGACAAGGAGCCGGGCGGCCATGTATCCGCTGCAACCCTGAACCAGTCCGGCTTTATCCGCTGCCAGGCCACCCGGGTGGGAGAGGACACCACATTGTCCCAGATTATCCAGATGGTCAGCGACGCGGCGGCCACCAAGGCGCCCATCGCAAAGGTGGCAGATAAGGTGTCCGGCATCTTTGTTCCGGCGGTTATCACCATTGCGGTTATCACGACGCTTGGCTGGCTTTTGGCTGGACAGACCGTGGGCTTTGCCCTGGCAAGAGGCATTTCCGTGCTGGTAATCAGCTGCCCCTGCGCTCTGGGTCTTGCCACCCCGGTGGCGATTATGGTGGGAAATGGCCTTGGCGCGAAGAACGGTATTCTCTTTAAGACTGCCGTATCCCTGGAGGAGACGGGCAAGACCCAGATTGTGGCGCTGGATAAGACCGGCACCATCACAAACGGCGAGCCGAAGGTGACGGACATCATCCCGGCGGACCATGTGACTGGCGATGAGCTTCTCTCCATGGCCTATGCACTGGAGAAAAAGAGCGAGCATCCTCTGTCCCGGGCGATTTTGGAGAAGGCCCAGGAGGAGGGAATCGAGGCCAGAGAGGTTACGAATTTCAAGGCCCTTCCCGGAAACGGCCTGACGGGAGTCCTGGACGGCGCAGTGTTAAAGGGCGGCAACAGCCGGTTTATCACCGGCATTCCGGAGGAGCTTGCGGGGAGAGCCCAGGCTCTGGCGGAGGAGGGAAAGACGCCCCTGTTTTTCAGCCGGGACGATGTGCTCATGGGCATTATCGCGGTGGCGGATGTCATCAAGGAGGACAGTCCTCAGGCAGTCCGGGAGCTGCAGAACATGGGCATTCAGGTGGTGATGCTCACCGGCGACAATGAGCGCACGGCAAAGGCCATCGGGCGCCAGGCCGGGGTGGACCAGGTGATTGCCGGCGTTCTCCCCGACGGAAAGGAGAGCGTCATCCGCTCCCTAAAGTCCAGAGGAAAGGTAGCCATGGTAGGCGACGGCATCAACGACGCCCCGGCCCTGACCCGGGCGGACATCGGCATCGCCATCGGGGCGGGCACGGACGTGGCCATCGACGCTGCGGATGTGGTGCTCATGAAGAGCCGCCTAAGCGATGTGCCGGCGGCCATCCGCTTAAGCCGGGCGGCCCTGCGCAACATCCACGAGAACCTGTTCTGGGCCTTTTTCTACAATGCAATCGGGATTCCGCTGGCAGCCGGCTTATTTATCAATCTCTTCGGCTGGAAGCTGAATCCTATGTTCGGAGCTGCGGCCATGAGCCTGTCCAGCTTCTGTGTGGTTACCAATGCGCTTAGGCTGAATTTCTTCCGCCTTTACGACGCTGGCAAAGATAAAAAAATCAAGGCAAAAGCAAATAAGGAGGTCAAAACAATGACAAAGACAATGAAGATTGAGGGAATGATGTGCGGCCACTGCGAGGCCCGTGTGAAGAAGGTTCTGGAGGCCTTGGACGGCGTATCCCAGGCAGAGGTGAGCCACGAGGCGGGAACCGCCGTCGTGACCATGACCCAGGACGTGGCGGACGAGGTGCTCAAAAAAGCGGTGGAGGACCAGGATTATAAGGTGGTTTCTATTGCGTAAGGGGGCCGGACGGCGGGGACGCCCCCTATTGGCCGATGGCTAAGGCATATCCGTTGACAGCCCATCGGCGGCAAATGCATGCAGATTGATGGGAAGATTGGCCGGAACAGGAGTCTTGTTAAAATAGGCCTCTATGGTCCGGCCATATTCCTGGGCGAGATGGATAAAATATTTATGGGATTCGCTGAGCTGGGTGTCTCTGCGGTAGGCAATGTATACGCCCCAGCGGGGCTGAGAGCTTATAGCAAACCAGGCGCAGTTGGAGCTGTAGGGGCTGGCCAGAATCCGCGATTCTGGGAGAATGGTACAGCAGAGGCCGTAGGACACCATCTGAATCACCGCATGATTCATGGCAGTCTCGATTAAGAGCCGCGGGCGGAAGCCTGCGGCTTTAAAGCAGGGATCGATAACCCGGCGCATTGTAGAGCTGCCGAAAATCAGAGAAAACCGTTCGTCCTTAAGCTGAGCCAGATTGATGACAGCCAGGGGAGAGCCTGGCGGAGAAGCCTGTTCTGCCAGAGGATGGCTGCTGGGAATTCCCAATATCAGCTGTTCGAAGTAAAGCGGAATATAGACCAGATCGATAAAATCTCTTTCCTGAAGCATCACAATGCCAAAATCAAGTCCTCCGTCCACCAGAAGATGGTGCTGGTCAGCCACGATCCGCTCAAATAGATTAAAGGAGATCCCGGGATACTGCTTGTTGAATCTGGGAAAAACGGAGGTAAACAGATCAATGCCGTGCTCATGGGTAATCCCCAGATCTATCTCACCGGTCACATCCGCCTTCAAATCTCCCAGCATCGCATAGGTATTGCGCTTGATCCGCAGAATTTCCCTTGCATTTTTTACATAGACCTCTCCGGCCTTGGTCATGCGAAGATAATGCTTGTTTCGGTGGAAGAGCTGGACGCCAAGCTCCTTCTCCAGCTTAATCAGCTGCTGGTTCAGTCCGGACTGCGTAATAAACAGAGAATCCGCAGCCTTTGAGATATTGCCCTTCTCGGCGATTGCAACCACATATTCTAATTGTCGCAGATCCATAATTTTCCTCCCCTGTGAAAATTGCATAAAATACTATATGGACAGCCCTTGAAATAATGCTGAAAATTATGCATATTTGTCAAAATATATAGTAGTTTTACTTCTTACCAATATAAAATACCATTTGTTTACTTCTTATTATACCACATATATAATAAAAGCACAGTATAAAAATCATTTTTTTATAGCAAAAAATACAAATGGAGGGAGAAATGAAATGAAGTGTATCAAATGGCTGGACAAAAACCTTGAGCTGGCAGTTATGGCAATTATGCTGGCGGTTATGAGTGTGCTGTCCTTTGTGAATGTAATTATGCGCTATTTCTTTCACAGTGCACTCAGCTGGTCAGATGAGGTCTGCTGCTACTGCCTGGCGCTTTCGTCGTTCTTTGCATTGTCCTGTGCCATACGGCTGGGGACCAGCATTCGGGTGGATACCTTTGTGACCCTGCTGTCCAAAAAGGTTCAGAAAATGCTGGAGGTAGTATGCAGCGTAATCATGCTGGTGTTTTTGGCCTTCCTGCTGAAGGGAACCCTTGAAATCGCGGCCAACGCGGCAAAAATAGGCCAGGCAAGCCCGGCTCTGCGGATTCCCTTGGTTTACCTGTATGGGGTGATGGCCTTTGCGGTGGTTCTTGCAATGCTCCGGTATGTGCAGGCTATTGTAAAAAATATCAGCGGGAAATCGGATAAGGAGGGAGAAAACTAATGGCAATCGGCGTATTTTTCATTATCCTGGCAATTCTTTTGGTGATCGCACTGCCTGTGGGCGGAGTGTTCGGTTTGATGTCCCTGCTGCCCAGCCTTATGAATCCTGACTTTTCCTTTGCGGCTGCGGACGTAGCCCGGAGCATGTTTGCTGGAATGAACAGCTTCACTCTTTTGGCGGTTCCGCTGTTCATGGTGTCTGGCATGGTCATGGCCGAGGGCGGACTTTCCGAGAGATTATTTAATTTCTTTGCATATTTTATCGGCAACAAGACTGCCGGCTTCCCCTGCGCGGTGGTTGTGACCTGTATGTTTTATGCGGCTATCTCCGGATCCTCACCGGCTACGGTGTCGGCGGTAGGAGCCATGACAATACCGTTTTTGGTAAACATGGGATATGAAATGATTTTTGCGGCAGCTATCGTGACAGTGGCAGGCGGTCTGGGCGTTATCATTCCCCCCAGTATTTCCTATATTGTGTATTCTGCTGCAGCCAACGCTTCACCGTCCAGCCTGTTTACCGCTGGTATCCTGCCGGGAATCCTCATCGGTGCCAGCCTGATGCTGTACTGCTATTACTACTGCAAAAAGCATGGGGAGGACAAGGAAAAGCTTTTGGCCAACTATAAAGAAATCCGGGCGAAGGGCTTCCTGCCTCTGCTCAAGGAGAGCTTCTGGGCGCTGCTCACCCCGGTGATTATTCTGGGAACCATTTATTCCGGCATCTGCAGTCCTACAGAATCAGCGGTAATCAGTGTATTTTACGGGCTTTTCGTCTGTATGTTTATCTATAAGACCATCAAGGTGCGGGATCTGGGCCGTGTGTTCATGGAGGGCGCGAAGACCTATGTGAACATCCTGTTTGTGATTGCGGCGGCTACCGCCTTCGCCAGATGCCTGACCATGCTGCGCTATCCGCAGACCATCAGCGAGTCCGTGCTGGCCCTGTCGGACAACAGAGTAGTCATCCTGCTTATTATGAATGTGATTATGCTGGTGTGCGGCATGATTATTGACAATATCCCCAACATCATGATTCTCACCCCGATTATGGTGCCTATAGCCACGGCGGTGGGTGTAGACCCAGTACACTTTGGCATTATCATGACCTGCAATCTGGCAATCGGCATGGTGACGCCGCCCATGGGCATCAATCTGTTTGTGGCTGCCGGCATGACGAAGATTCCCATGCTGAAGCTGGCAAGGGCCTGTGTGCCATTCCTGATAGCATTCTTTATATCACTGATGATCATAACCTTTGTGCCGGGGCTTTCTATGGCGCTTCCAGGGTTGATTGGATAAGAAAAAGGGCTGGATTCCAGCCCTGAAAAATAAAAAATAAAAAGGAGAGATAATGTTATGAGAAGGTTTTTAGCGGTAATGACAGCGGCGGCAAGATTACAGTGGAAATTTATCCCGGCGGCCAGCTTGGAAATACCACGGAGTTTACGGAGGCCGTAATCGGCGGATCCATTGATATCGGAACGGGAATGACTACGGATCTGGTGGATTTTATCCCAGCCTATGGCATCTTTGATCTGCCGAACCTTTTTGACAGTGTGGAGCAGATGCGCGGCCTCTTAAACAGTGATTTTGTGGATGTGCTCAATGAGTACGACTTCTCCCTGCTGGATTTGAACGTCGGCTGCCCGGTGCCTAAGGTGGGGAAGA
>CALWMT010000125.1 GCA_944382045.1 uncultured Enterocloster sp.
CCGGAGCTTCGGCACCTTCAAGATCAAGGACAATATGGTGCAGCTGCGGCAGAGCTGCGAGGGAAAGCAGGGCTGACACAGGCCAGCCCTGCGCCTATGCGCCTACTCAAACCGCACAATCTCCTTTTTCAGCCGCTTCATAATCTTTTTCTCCAGGCGTGAGATATAGGATTGGGAAATACCCAAGAGATCCGCTACCTCCTTTTGGGTCATCTCCTCCCCCTCCTCATTGTTCAATCCATAGCGGAGCTCCACAATCCGGCGCTCCCTTGGATTCAGCCGGCTGATGGCGTGGTTCAGCAGATCCTTTTCAATCTCATCCTCAATATCGTGGTAAATCACATCCTCATCCGTTCCCAGGATATCCGAGAGAAGCAGCTCATTTCCATCCCAATCCACATTCAGCTGCTCGTCAATGGAGACCTCCAGCCTTGTCTTGCTGTTGCGCCGCAGATACATGAGGATCTCATTCTCGATGCATCGGGAGGCGTAGGTCGCCAGCTTAATATTTTTGTCCGGCTTAAAGGTATTGATCGCCTTAATCAGGCCAATTGTCCCTATGGAGATTAAATCCTCCACTCCCACGCTGGTATTGTCGAATTTCTTTGCTATGTATACAACCAGCCGCAGGTTGTGCTCGATGAGGGATGATCGGGCATTTTTATCCTCCTCACTGCCTAAAAGACCGATCATCCGGCTCTCCTCCTCCGCCTCCAGGGGCGGCGGCAGAATATCCGCTCCCCCTATGTAGTGGACCTCTCCCTGGCTTGGAAACAGCATAGCCCGAAAAGACGCGGCGGTCTTGAGCTGAAAACGGCTTGGTATGGAAACTTTTATGATCATGAAAATGTCCTCCTGAAAATGTGTGCTGCCTGTCCTGAGGAATGCTCTGTATCAATATGCAGTATTCCCTGTTCGGTGATAGCGGGCGCTTTGAGACCGCCACAAGGGGGTGCTCCACGCGCCAGCTCTTTTTCTCCAGCCTCACCTCCATTGCATCAATAAACACAGCGGGGAGCATGCCCTGCCCGCCTACTGACTGATACGGGACAAAAATCACACCGTCCACCCTGGGACAAAGCCGCTCCATCAGCTCTGCCTCCGCCACATGGACCGGGCGGCCGCTCACTGGCTCCCGAAGCCGGTTTCCCGTATCAATCAGTCCCTGGACCTCCTCCCTTCTGCCCTCGGCCTGGAGAATCACCTGGCACAGGTCTCTGCGGTGGTCCATATCACGGACCATCTGGCTGATCAACCCGAAAAATCCAAAAACGCCCGCTGCGCCTCCGGCTGCCAAAAGGATCCAGAGCAAAAAGGAGGATGCTCTCCCTGCATTCAGCGTCTCCCGCAGTGCAAGCATCACTCCCGCCAGCACCACAGAAATCAGGTACATGCAGCCAACGGCTTTGGCAGCTTCCCTGATACTATGTACAGGATAGGCTGCCGCCGCCATGAGTCCGCTCACTGGGACATAGGTGATAAACGCCGCCAGCACCGTGCTCCCCTGCCAAAAAAGTGCGGCCAGAGACCAGGCGCCGCCCAGCAGGGCTCCCGCCAGGAGACGGATTCTTCTGGTTCTGTATCCCAGAAGGCGGCCCGCTGCCGCCAGAACCAGAAGATCCATCAGCACATTTACCGCAAATACCTGGTCAATGTACACCGTATACGTCATGCCCCCGGCAGGCAGGCTGTCTGCTCCATGCACACCCACCTCCCTCTTTGGACTGCCTGAAATTCATTATAGAAGCTTTTTTCTGCGGATACCGTCGAATAAGCAGAGAAGAGACAGAAAATATTTCGACAGAAAGAGACCTTTTCCAAAAATGCCAAACGGACAGGCTGCAAAAAAGCCGCCGTCCCGTGCATGCAAGGCTGCATGCGCCAGTCCGGCGGCTCATTTCTTCATGGACCGCTTCCCTCAGAAGCGCTTTCCATCTGCTGTCCTATCCTAGTCCTCTTTAATCTTTACAATAATCTTCTTAATCGGTGCAGGCTCCCCATTGGCTGCCTTCGGCTTATGGGCATCCCAGGGATTAAAGATCAGATACTGATCCGCACCTGTGACAATCTGAAGGCCTGGAGTTGTATTCTCAAAGAACACCACATCCTTGTCCGGATTGTAGGGGGTTTTCACCGTCATCTCGTGAACCGGTGCATACGTCATAATCTCGCTTCCCTCAATCACGTACTGGATATCGGTATAGTGCTCATGCGCCTCGTACTTAGCTTCCTCCCAGGGAATCGTGGTATAGGCGGTTACATTGGCATATACATTCTTCCCATCAATCTCATACTTGCCCGGCTCCAGCGCCTTGAGGTCCGTATTCTGCAAAAAATCCACTGCCTTGGCATATCTGCCCTCAATTCCCAGGCTTCTGTAAAAATCCAGGTTCTTCTTCTCGTCAAAAATCATACTGCCATCTCCTTTGTCTCAGGTATATTCTGTGGGAACGGACACCGCCGGGCATTCGCTGCTGCCGGGCGGATCCGCTGCCTTTATTATACACCCGATCTAAAAGAAAGCTCAATCACTACTTGAAAAATTCGTGGCCGTCATGGGCAAATAAATAGGTGAGCTGACTGTCAAACCAGGAGGCTCTTCCGCCAGCTCCCCTGCGGTTCATAAAATACAGGGCGCCGTTGGAATAGTCCTCTCCTGCCAGGGCCCGGTCCACGCAGGCCGCTGTCTCCGCTGTCGCTGTGACGGAGTGGATCTTCCCTGTGGATACCGGCTGAAACTGCGATGGCTGATACACCACCTCCTGCACGGTGTCAGGAA
Organism: uncultured Enterocloster sp.; assembly: GCA_944382045.1. Lineage (GTDB taxonomy): Bacteria > Bacillota > Clostridia > Lachnospirales > Lachnospiraceae > Enterocloster. Next base: position 2,780 of record CALWMT010000125.1, read on the forward strand.
ACCTATCGTCCAAAACCCGGTTGATGATCACATTTGCCACCAGGATCTTTCCCTTCTCATCACAGCCGCCGGCCTCTGCCTGGACAATCCTTAGGAGGGTCTGATAATCCGCATCTGACACATGAATCCTTCTCGCGGCTGCCCTTGCCTCCCGCTCCTCCTTCTCCTTAGCAATCTGCTCTCTGAGAATTTCCAGCTGGGCATGGGACCAGGATCTTCTTCTCTTGGTGCTCTCTACCTCCTTGGCCAGCAGGGTTCCCGCCAGCTTCTGGCTCTGGCTTCCTGTATTTAACAAACCAAACTGTATTTTCGCTTCTGTAACCGGAATACTTCCCTCCGACTTCTCCTTCACTGTCTCCAGCCGAGTCTGAGGCTCCAAGGGAGCCGCCAGAACACTGCCATTTCTGCCGGCAGGGCTGTTGAAGCACACCACCGCAGCGGCAGCCGCAAGAACCACCGCAGCCAGAACAGAGGACGGGCGGACCCGCTCTGCTGCCTTAGCCGCCAGCAGTCTGACAGAAGAAAGAAGGGCTCGAAGAAATGACCGTATCATATCTGCACACACTCCTCTCCCACTTTTGCTGCATTTCTGGGATGTGTGGTAATTATATGGGATTTGAATTTTTAAGTCAATGGAAATTTAACATTTCTGTCATATTTTATTATCGACTTGTAACAATTTAAACATCTTTTGTGCTCTATGCATAATTTTAATGTGAGATATACAAAATTTATATTCATATTTACAGCTCATTTTTTACGCTACAGTTACATTATTGTTAAGTATTAATTTCAAATATTTCATTTTTACTTTCCCATATTTATTTTATGTAAACTAAATTTGTTCTTTTTCCTCCATTCTGCCATTGTCGAAAAATATCAAAAAATGGGATGATCCCCCACTTTTCTAATTTTCGTCTCTGCACGCCCCCGCAGAAGCGCCTCCGGCCTTCCCCAGTGCATAACAAAGAGGCCGGAATCGGCTGATGCTTTCGCACACAGTCAATTCCGGCCCCACAGCCGCTGCCGGCGCCTCAAAACGCGCTCAGCCAGATATAGAATGAATCCTCGGGTCCTTGGCCCAGGCATTCAAAAGAGCCTGCTTTTCATATCCCGGCGGATAGAGGAGCTCCAGCTCAATCTTTGTGTTTTCTTTCCCCTTGCTGACCTTCAGGCTCAGCAGCCTTACATGATCCTCTCCCAGCCGCTCCTGCAGCTCCTTGGATACATTTTCAAACTGGTCCGTGGCAAGCTTCATGTATCCCCGGGTAGGCTCTGCGGATAAAAATCGAATTCTGTGCAGGAGCACCTGGAGGATAACCACCAGGAAGCCGGAGCTGATCCCGATAAAGTAGATGCCCGCTCCCAGGGCCATGCCCACGCCGGCCGTAGCCCAGATGCCCGCTGCAGTGGTCAGGCCGCTGACCGTGGCATTGTTCCGCACAAAGATGATGCCTGCTCCCAAAAAGCCAATCCCAGACACAATCTGGGCAGCCACACGGGACGCGTCATAATCGGGAATGTCCCCGAATCCGTATTTTGATACAACCATCATCAGGGCGGCGCCGAGACCTACGATAGCGTGGGTCCGCATCCCCGCACTCTTGTCACGATTCTTGCGCTCGTGCCCGATCACTGCCCCGATTACTCCCCCAAGAAGAATCCGCAGAAACAATTCTATATTAAAGAGTATTCTGGGATCCTCCAAAAACGCATATAATTCTGCCAAACAGCCTCACTCCCATGCTCTATACTTCTGATTCCCCTGCAATCCGGAAGCCCTTTTCCTTAAGAAGCTCCTCACAGGGGCTGTCCAAGTGCATACAGTATACCCTGCTTCTGTACTCCGGCGGAATCGCTGCCTCCAGCTTCCCATAAAAGCAATGGGAGGGATTGGGCGAATCATGGGTCGATGTGTCATGATACAGGCGGGCAAGCTCTCCGGTGAGAAGCATCTCCCGGATTCCCTCCGGCAGCTCACAGGCATCCCCGCTGTAGTAGATGGTCTCCTCCCCGTCTGACAGCAGATAGCCATAGCACTCCATGTTGTCCACGTGCCGCACCTTCACCGGGGCGGCGCGCAGTCCCGCTTCGTTTTCTCCCAGCTGGGTACTGTAGCAGTAGGCGTCTGTCTCCAGCCCCTCCAGAGCCAGAAGGCGGACCACCGTGTCCTCCGGGTGGATCACATTAATCCGTTTCTTGTGCAGACAATAGAAATAGGAAATCAGCGTTCCCAGGCTCCCCACGTGATCTGCGTGAAGGTGGGTGAGAATGACATACACATGATCCACTGCATCCAGGTCTATATGATGATAAAGAAAGTCAAAGGCCATCTCCCCGCAGTCCAGAAGATAGAGGCTCTTTTTGCAGAGCATGTAAGCGCCCGTATTGCCGTAAGGCGGGTAAAACGCGCTGCCTTTTCCTATAAAGTTCCATTTCACGGGCAAATCCTCCTCCTTTTATGTATGTTAAAATGGCATCACTCCTTGATACCCGCACTCACAAAGCTGCTCATAAACTGCTTCTGAGCGACGAAGAAGGCTAAGAGCAGCGGAATGATGATGATAAAGGCAGCGGCACACACATTTGCCCACTGCATATTTGCCTCCTTTGACTTGGCAAAAATCGCCAGGCCAACGGTGAGAGTGCGGTTCTCCGGTGAATTCGTCACGATCAGGGGCCACAGGTAGTTGTTCCAGTGGTAGCTGACGGAAATTACCGCAAAGGACAGGTAGGCCGGCTTGGCGCAGGGCATATACACCCGCCAGATGGTCTGCCAGGTGTTGGCGCCGTCAATCTTTGCCGCCTCTGCCAGGGCCTTGGGGATGGACTTAAAATGCTGGCGAAGAAGGAAAATCGCCAGGGCGCTTCCGTAGAAGGGAAGCATCATGCCCACCTTGGTGTCGATGAGCTTCATCTCCGACAGCGTCATAAAGTTGGGGGTGATCAGAACATCGTTGGGGATGATGATCTGCATGAAAATCACCGCGAACACGATGGAGGACCCCTTGAAGTTCATAACGCCCAGGGCGTAGGCCGCCAGGGTGGAGGTGACAAACTGCACGGCGAAGGTGCACACCACCAGGGTCAGTGTATTCAGATAATAGGTCCCGAAGGGAATTGCGTTCCACACGTATTTGATATTTTCCAGGGTGAACGCTGTGGTCGGGAACAGAGTCATATGGAAGGAGGGCTCTGAAAATGCGGTTCCAATCAGCCAGATGAGGGGTATAAGCCACAGCAGGCCTAAGGCCACCGCAAAGATGGTAATTCCCGTTCCGATCATTCGTTTGCGCTGCATACTTCCGCCTCCTTTAATTATAGTGGATCTTCTTATCCTGGCTTAAGAACCTGGGCAGTGCCACGATCATAAGGAGGACAAGCATAACCGTTGTCAGTGCTGAGGACACGCCGTAGTTGAAGTTCGTGAAGCCCTGCTGATAAATATAGTAGAGAAGCAGGGTGGACGCGTTGTTGGGCGCTCCCTCGGTCATGATTACCACGTGGTCCACCAGCTTGAAGCTGTTGGTCAGGGCGATGGTGGACACAAAAAGGAAGGTGGGCGCAAGAAGCGGCAGGGTGATCTTGCGGAAAATGGTCCAGGAGTCCGCGCCGTCAATGCGGGCCGCCTCGTTCACCTCGTCGGAGATGCTCTGGATTCCGGACAGGAAGAATACCATCAGATATCCCGCCTCCTTCCACACATACATGAAGGCCATGGCCGGAAGCACCGTCTTCTTGCTGGAGAGCACATTCATGGGCTCAAGGCCCAGGCTCTGCAGCATCTGGTCAAAGAGGCCGTTCTTGGCCATATAGATGAACATCCAGATACTGGCAATGGCGATCATGGGCATAACCACCGGATAAAAATAGGCAGTCCGCACAAAGCCGGTCATCCGGCTCCTGCGGTTCACAATGGTGGCCAAAAACAGGCCCACCACCATGCTGGGAACAATGGTAATCAGGGCGAAGTAAAGGGTATTTCCCATGACCTTCCAGAACAGGGAGGATCCCGCCAGATTAATATAGTTCTCCAGGCCGATAAATTCTGGTGCCTGCATACCCAGACGGTACTTCGTAAGGCTCAAGTACACGCTGCGGAAAATTGGGTATACGGTAAAGATCAGCATGAATATCAGGGAAGGTGCTACGAGGAGCCAGGCAACCACATTGTTGCGCACCTCTCTCTGTTTTTTCGAATACGTTTTTGTTTTCATATCTTTAACCCTCTAATCATAGCAGTGGCTGCTAAGGATAGAAGGAGGGCGTCTCCCGAAGGACCCGGGCCCACATAAGCTTGTGCGGGAGCCGCTTTCGGAAGCGCCCTCTTTCCATGAATAATTATGGTTAATATCCGGTACAGGCACTGCCTGCCCGTCTGTTACTGATACTCAGCAAGAATCTCGGTGGCCTGCTCCTGGGCTGCCGTCAGGGCCTCCTGAGGAGTAGCGTCTCCTACCACCGCTGCCTGAATGTTGTCGTTGAGCACTCTCCAGATCTCCGCCGCATTGTAGGTGGTGAGCTCGGGACCGGAGTAAGGAATCTGATCGTAAGCAACCTTGGCCTGAGGAAGCTCCTCATAGTAGTTCTTGATCAGGTCGGTCTCAAAGCAGGACTCTCTGGTAGCCACATAGCCGGTGTCCAGGGACCACTGGGCCGCTCTCTCGGTCTCGGTGGCAAACTTGATGAACTTCCACGCTGCCTGTACCCGATCCTCGGAAAGTCCGCTGGA
>CALWMT010000126.1 GCA_944382045.1 uncultured Enterocloster sp.
ACGGAGGTGGAGGAAATCGTGGATGCCCAGTGGCGGGATCTGGGAATGCCGGAAACCCTGTGGCACTGCCGCGTCAAGGAATTCGGCCCCTTAATCGTCTCTATCGACACCGAGGGACGCAACCTCTTTGAGGAGAACAAGGCTGTCTTTAATGAGCGGAAGGAAAAGGTCTACGAGGAGATCTGCAAACACGTAAGCTTTATAAAATAATAGCTGATGGTTCGGGACGGAGCAGCTTTTTCAGATGGCTGTTCCGTCCTGATTTGCCTCAAAGCGTGTTTTGGAGGCATGGCCTGTTTACTTTCCTGTTTTTTCTGCTAAAATGTAGGTAACTACTTTTGATTTTGTAAAAAAGAGGAGCATACACTATGTACACTTGTGCGGACTGCAGCATACTGGCATGCGCAAAGGAGGAACGGGACAGCCTTCCGGCCAACTGTCCCATGCGGGACGAGGCGCTGTTCGCGGATATACGGACCGCCTATGAGGAGCCGGAAACCCGGAAATTTTATGTCACATCCTCCGCTATTGAGGCAGAGGGGTACTGCAAATGGCCCCGGCTGAAGGAGACGATTGAATTCTGCAAAAGGATGGAATACCGGACCATCGGACTGGCATTCTGCAAGGGCCTAAAAAAGGAGGCGAAGGTTGTGGCCGGGCTGCTGCGAAGCCATGGCTTTACAGTGGTATCCGTAATCTGCAAAACCGGAGGCATCCCTAAGGAGGACGCGGGCATTCCCAAGGATAAGAAAATTCATCCGGATTCCTTTGAGCCCATGTGCAATCCCATCGCCCAGGCCAGGCTCTTAAATTCCCAGCATACAGATTTCAACATTGCCTTGGGGCTGTGCGTGGGCCACGACTCTCTGTTTTACAAGCATTCGGACGCGCTGGTCACTACTCTTGCGGCCAAGGACCGGGTGCTGGCCCACAATCCCTGCGGCGCCATCTACTGTGCGGAAGGATATTTTAAGGAACGGCTGTAGCCGCCGGGCGCATGCAGGCTTATTAAGGAGGCGGGTCTATGCCCATTGTCTGTACATCGGCTCCCACCGCGGCCCAGCGGGAGGAGATCCAAAACACCTATAATCTCTGCTGCCAGGCAGAGCCCCTGGCCCTTTCGTGTCCGCAGGATGCGGACATATACTGGCTTCTTACTGACGGCGGCGGGACAGTCCTCTCTTTTTTAGCCGCCTGGCAGACCGGGGAGGCGCTCTGGGAGTGCTGCGCCTTTACGCGGCCCGGCTGCCGCAGGAAGGGATACGCCTCCCGTCTCCTGGACACGGCCTGCGGGGAGGGCGCTCCTCTGGAGGAGGGGGATATTCTCTTTGCGGCGGACGGAAACAGCCCTGCGGGCATCCGTGCCCTGGAATGCCTGGGCGCTCAGGCCGCTGAGGAGGAGTATCTGATGGAATGCGCGCTTCCATCGCCTATGCAGGCTCCGTCAGAGAGCTGTGGGCCAAGGCTCGCCCTTGGCCCGCCCGCAGAGGACGGCGCACCGTTCTCCGCTTCTCTTTTAGACGCGGATGGCCGGGAGCTGGGCTCCTGCCTCCTCTCTCCCTCAGGCTCCTCCGTCTGCCTGTCCTCCCTCCATATCCGGGAGGAGCTCCGGGGAAAGGGCTTGGGGACTGCCTTTTTAGGCCTTCTCCTCCCGGCGCTGGCCGAGGAGGGCTTTTCTCGGATCATTCTGCAGGTCTCCGGCTCTAATGCGCCTGCTCTGGCGCTGTACAAAAAAATAGGCTTCCGTGTCATGGAAACCCTGCTGTATTATCTCTACTGAGCGGGCTCATTCGTCAGAGAAGCACGCCTTCATCTGTCAAATCTCCCTTGCATCCTCCTTTCCCAGATGGTAAAATATAACAGTTCAGGCGGCGGAAACCCGCCGGAGAAAGCGGCTCTGCGGGCCGCAGGAGGATAAAGCGATGAAATATGTAAAACAGATAACGATTATCACAGGCATGACCCTGGCCGGGGAGGCACTGAACTGGCTTCTGCCCCTGCCGGTTCCGGCGGGGGTGTACGGGCTGTTTCTCATGCTGGCTGCCCTTATGAGCGGGCTCGTGAAGCTGGAGAGCGTGGAGGGGACGGGAAATTTCCTTTTGGACACTATGTCTCTCATGTTTATCCCGGCCATGGCGGGCGTCATCGAATGCATGGAGGAGCTGCGGGCCGTGCTGGCGCCCTTTCTCCTGATTATCCTGGCGTCCACCGTGATTGTCATGTGCATCACGGGCTGGACGGCCCAGTGGATGATGGGGGCGGAGAGGCCTGAGAGCGGAGCGGGAGGCGCATCCTCCCCTGACGGCGAGAGGAGGGAAGAGAAATGAGAGAGATGCTTAGGGAATTTTCGGAGCAGTCCCAGTATTTTGGATTCGTCATCAGCGTGGCTGCCTATCTTTTCGGCTGCTGGCTGCGGGATAAGACAAGGCTTGCCATTTTAAATCCTCTTCTGATCAGCGCCGCCCTGGTGATCGCCTATCTTCTGGGAGTAGGAATGGACTATGACACATATAATAAGAGTGCGTCCTATCTCAGCTGGCTTCTAACGCCGGCCACCGTGTGCCTGGCGATCCCGCTGTACAAGCAGCTGCACCTGTTAAAGGAGCACGGTGCGGCGGTGGCAGCGGCAATCTCAGCGGGGGTGGCGGCCAGCGCGGCCAGCATTTTTCTGCTGTGTAAGATAATGGATCTGTCCCACGTCCACTATGTGACCCTGCTGCCCAAGTCCATCACCACGGCCATCGGGATGGGCGTCAGCGAGGAGGCCGGGGGAATCGTTACCCTGACCGTCATCGGGATTGTGCTCACCGGCCTTATGGGAAATATCATGGGGGAGGCCGTGCTGCGCCTGGCCCGCATCACCCATCCGGTGGCCAAGGGACTGGCCCTTGGAACCAGCGCCCACGCCGTGGGCACGGCCAAGGCCCTGGAGCTGGGCGAGGTGGAGGGGGCTATGAGCAGCCTTTCCATCGCGGTGGCCGGTCTTTTGACCGTGATTGTGGTGCCCATTGTGTCGGGACTGATATAAAATCGATGTGCGCGGACGCGGCGGACAGGCGGACCCTTAGCCTGGCGGGAAGCGCCTGCGACTGTGGAGAGAGGAGAGGAAAATATGAAGAAACGCTGGGAAATAGAGGAAAAGGATACCTGGAGGCTGGAGGATATGGTGGAGAGCGACGCCCGCTGGGAGGAGCTCTTCGCTCAGGCAAAGGAGGAGATCGGGGGATACGAGCGGTTCCAGGGCCGTCTGGGCGCGTCGGCGGATACGCTGTACGAATGCCTGGCCTTTGACGACGCACTTTCCCAGAAGCTGGAGCTTCTCTACGTCTATGCCAGGATGCGCTCGGATCAGGATACGGCCCAGGAGACCTATCAGGACATGTTTTCCCGGGCCCAGACTCTGTCCTTTAAGGCGGGGGAGGCCTCGGCCTTTGTGGTGCCGGAGATCCTCGCCATCCCCGAGGATACTCTGGCCGGATACCGGCAGTCGGACAACGGGATCCGCCATTTTGACCGGGTATTTGAGCAGATTCTGGCGAGAAAGGCCCATACCCTGCCGAAGGAGCAGGAACTTCTCCTGGCCCAGTCCCAGGATGCAACTCAGGGCTACAGCCAAATCTTTACCATGTTCAACAATGCGGATGTGAAATTCCCGGCCATCACCGGGGAGAACGGAGAAGAGCTTGCCGTGACCCACGGCAATTATATTTCCCTGATGGAGAATCAGGACCGGAGGATCCGGCGGGACGCCTTCTTAAGCCTGTACAGCGCATACGCCCAGTTCTCCAACACCCTGGCCGCAAGCTTTGCCTCCAACGCGAAGCAGGCGGTGTTTTACGCCAGGGCCAGGAGCTATGCCTCCAGTCGCCAGTATTACCTGGGGGAAAATGAGGTGCCGGAGGCTGTCTACGACAACCTGCTGGAGGCGGTTCACCGCCATCTAGGGGGAATGCACCGCTATGCGGCCCTGCGGAAGAAGGCCCTGGGCCTTGACGAGCTCCACATGTATGACCTCTATGTGCCCCTTGTGAAGGAGGCGGACAGGAGGTATTCCTTTGAGGAGGCCAAGGCCATGGTGCGGGAGGGCTTAAAGCCCCTGGGGGAGGAGTACGGCGCCATCCTGGAGGAGGGCTTTAACAGCCGGTGGATCGATGTGTATGAAAATGAGGGGAAGCGCAGCGGGGCTTATTCCTGGGGCACCTACGGCAGCCACCCCTACGTGCTGATGAATTTTCACGGCACGCTGAATGATGTATTCACCCTGGCCCACGAGATGGGGCACTCCATCCACACCTGGTATTCGGATCACAATCAGCCCTACACCTATGCGGGCTACAAGATTTTCGTGGCGGAGGTGGCCTCCACCTGCAATGAGGCTTTGCTGATCCGCCATCTGCTGGAGCGATCTGCGGACAAGCGGGAGCGGGCCTATCTCCTGAACCATTTCCTGGAGAGCTTCCGGGGCACTCTGTTCCGCCAGACCATGTTTGCGGAGTTTGAAAAAATTGTCCACGAGCGGGCGGCCTCCGGCGGGAGCCTGACAGCCGGGGCCCTGTGCCAGATCTATCATGGGTTAAACGAGGCGTATTTTGGGCCGGATACCGTGGTGGATCCGCAGATTGACTACGAGTGGGAGCGGATTCCCCATTTTTACACGCCCTTCTATGTGTACCAGTACGCCACGGGATTTTCTGCGGCGGTGGCCATCAGCAGCCGGATCCTCAAGGGGGAGCCGGGGGCCTTGGAGGGCTATAAGGAATTCTTAAAGGGAGGCTGCGCCAAAAAGCCGGTGGAGCTCCTCAAGCTGGCGGGCGTGGATATGGGAAGCCCGGCGCCGGTGGAGGAGGCGCTGAAGCTTTTTGAAGGGCTTTTGGAGGAATTTGCAGACTGCCTCTAAGGGATGCGGCAGAGAGAAGGGAGCGGGACTATGGAGCAGGTTCTATATTATAACGGGACAATTATCACCATGGAAAATCGGGAGGCGCCCTATGCGGAGGCAGTTCTGACAGAGAACGGCCGGATCAAGGACAGGGGGAGCTTTTCCAGGCTCCGGGAGGCGGCAGGAAGGGACGCGCGCCTGGCGGACCTGCAGGGCGCCGCCATGATCCCGGGGTTTATCGACCCGCACAGCCATTTTACCGCCTGCGCGGGGAAATTTATGGAAGCGGATTTGTCGGAGGCCAGGTCATTTTCCGATATTGTCCGCATTGTGAGGGAGTTTATCCGAAAGAGCGGGGCAGCGCCGGGGCAGTGGGTGACGGCCTCGGACTACGACCACAACCGGCTGGAGGAGGGAAATCACCCTGTAAGGCAGGTTCTGGATGAGGCTTCCCCGGAAAATCCCCTGGTTGTGAAGCACCAGTCCGGCCATATGGGAAGCTTCAACACCCAGGCCCTGGGGCTGCTGGGGGTGGAGGCGGACACGCCATCCCCGGAGGGGGGACGGATTGAGAAGGAAGGGGGATCCGGGGAGCCCACGGGATACATGGAGGAAAATGCCTTTGTGGCCTATCTGAAAAAGGTTCCCATGCCCTCCGTCAGCGCCTATCTGGAGGCCTACGGGCGGGCCCAGGCCCTCTATGCCTCCCACGGGATCACCACGGCCCAGGAGGGGATGATGCCCATTGACCTGGCACCTCTCTACAAGGCCCTTATAGCCTCCGGGATCCTGAAGCTGGATATTGTGGGCTACGGGGATATCGCCCAGGGGGACGCGATTCGGGAGGCCTTCCCAGGGCATGTGGGGGAGTACCGGCAGCACTTTAAGCTGGGAGGGTATAAGATTTTCCTGGATGGCTCTCCCCAGGGACGGACGGCCTGGATGCGCCGCCCCTATGAGCCCATCAAGGGGCAGCCGGCGGATTACTGCGGCTATGGAACCATGACGGATCAGGCGGTGATGGACGCCATTTATAAATCCCTGAATGATGGAATGCAGCTTTTGGCCCACTGCAACGGGGATGGCGCCTGCGAACAGTATTTAAGCTGCTGGGAGCGGGCGGGGGCGGGCTCGGCCCGGCCTGTGATGGTCCACGCCCAGCTTTTGGGCCTGGATCAGCTTCCCAGGCTTAAGTCCCTGGGCATGATTCCCTCCTTCTTCGCGGCCCATGTGTACCACTGGGGAGAGGATCATGTGCGCAATTTTGGCTGGGAGCGGGCCAGCCGCATAAGCCCGGCGGGCTCGGCCCTGGCTTTGGGAATCCCCTTTACCCTGCACCAGGACAGCCCGGTGATCCGGCCGGATATGATAGAGACCCTGTGGTGCGCGGCGAACCGGAGAACTCGGACGGGCCGGGTGCTGGGGGAGGCGGAGCGGATCCCGGTGTGGGACGCCCTGCGGGCGGTTACGGCCAACGGGGCCTGGCAGTATTTCGAGGAGGGAGAGAAGGGGACAATCTCTCCGGGGAAGCAGGCGGATTTTGCCATCCTTTCCGGGGATCCCTTAAAGACGGATCCGGAGGCCCTGCGGGATATCCAGGTGCTGGCCGCAGTGAAGGCCGGAGAGGTGATTTGGAAAATGTAAAAAAGCCGGAGGACGCACAGAAAAACAGTGCAGCCTCCGGCTCTTTAGCAGGTGCGCCTGGCGGCGCACCTTTCTCATTTATTTACAGAATGTTGATATACTTGGGGGTCTCCTCTACCTTGGGAGCTTCCTTGGGCACCCGCAGCCGCAGAAGGCCGCTGTCAAAGGAGGCATGGATGTCCTCCTGGCGCAGGGCGTCTCCCACATAGAAGGTCCGCTTGCAGGATCCGGTGTAGCGCTCCTGGTGAACCAGCTTGCCCTCGGAGGCGGACTTATCTGCTGCTGCAGTGACGGTCAGATAGCCGTCCTTTAACTCCGCCTGGATGTTCTCCTTCTTAAAGCCAGGCAGCTCAATCTCAAGAACATACTGATCCTCTGTCTCCCGGATATCCGTCCGCATCACGGGAAGCTTCTTCACATCGTCGCTCTTGTCGGAGGAGCCGGCAAAAAAGGGATCATTGAAAAAATCATCCAACAGGTTCAGTCCATAGTTTCTTCTGGGTATTAACATCATCTTGATATCCTCCTTAAAAACCAGTGGGAAGCGGCATCGCGGGAACGCCTGCCTCCGGCGGCATTGTGTTTTAGTGGCAGTTCTCTTGGAACATGCCCTTATTATAGCACTTCTGTTAGCAGTGTCAAGAGGTGAGTGCTAATTTGTTTGCAAAAAATAGGCATACGATATATCTCTCATCTATGCTATACTAACAGAGGACAGCTATCGAACAGAGCGAGCCGATAGCTGGCCTGATAAAGAATACAATTATTACTTCCACAGAAATTAAAAGACCAGTATGTGTTTAAAACGGAAAAAGCACTTTCTATCCTAAAATTTAATGAGGTGAAATTTATATGAAAAGATTGGAGCCTGAAATTATAGATTATTATAACAATGAAGTGGTTATGTTGATAGCCGAAAAATACGGATTGAGTCAAATGGAAGCATTAAAAGCATTTGTATACTCCAAAA
>CALWMT010000127.1 GCA_944382045.1 uncultured Enterocloster sp.
CCGGCGCCGCGTTGCGACCGGAATAGATGCGGTCCTGCCGCTCCTTGGGCAGCCGTCCCGCCATCTCAGAAAGCTTTCTCTTTCTGAACGAGAGCTGGGGGATATACACCAGCATCTGATCCACTGTCATATCGAAGCCGGGAACCACATGCTCCAGGTTAAACCGATTAACCGCATGCTTTACCACGCGAATCTTCCTATCCAGTTCATCTAATGTTTCCTGTACCGCCCGGTAGTCGTATTCCGGCCTTACAGATTCCGGATCCTCTCCCAAAGCGGCCCGGAAGGTGCTAATCTTCTCTTCCATGGCGCACAGGGAGTTCATTTCCTCATTCAGCTTTCTGAGAAGCTTGTTAGCTTCCGAAGATGTATATTTCACAGACTTTACCTCCTTCTCCTCTCTGCCGCTCTCTGGCGGCCGGCCTCTCTCTTTCAGCATCTGGGAGTATCGTATCACAAAATAATACCGGCGTCATTCAACCGCTGGTTGAATGACGCTGCTATAAAATGAGCAGAACGATAAGCCGGGTTATGTCGTTGAGCGGCCATCTATCTAGGACTGCCGTCGCCGGCAGCCTCGAGCAACCTACCCGAAGGCTGACGGGCCGCCATATGCCTTCTGTTTGGTCTTGCTTCGGATGGGGTTTACATGTGCCCCGGCTGTTGCCAGCCGGGCGGTAGTCTCTTACACTGCCCTTCCACCCTTACCCGCCGGTAAACCGGCAGGCGGTACATTTCTGTTGCACTGTCCCTGGAGTCGCCTCCGCCAGACGTTATCTGGCATCCTGCCCTGTGAAGCCCGGACTTTCCTCCCCTGCGCCCTTGCGGGATCGCAGCAGCGGCCGCCTGTTCTGCTCACATTTTTCTACTCTAACATAAAATTTAAGGTTTGTAAATACGGGATTCGCGGTAGACTTCTTTTCTCCGATCCTGTATAATATGATCAGCCATAAAACTTTGTGAAAAGAGGAGAGATCCATGAGCGGCTTTGATTCCAAAAAAACAGAATACATGCTGCTTCATATGATTGCAGACAGCGGGCACCCCATCGGTGCAGGCTTTCTTGCGGATATGCTGACAAGTGAGGGGGAGGAGGCGGCCAGTGAGGCGACCATCGGCCGCTACCTGCGAAAGCTGGAAAAGCAGGGACTGCTGCGAAGCGAGAAATACAACGGCCGCTCCCGGGGCCGCGTCATCACGGAGGACGGTGCCAGGAGGATACGGGAGCTGGAGATCGAACAGCGCCAGGAAAAAGCCATGATGGACACCATGGAGATATTTAACAATGGCTTCGGCGGGCACCTGCGCAATCTTCTGCTTACCCGTGAGATTGTAGAGCCGGAGGCAGCGGCTCTGGCTGCCCAGAACGCGGGGGAAGAAGATATCGAGGCGATACAGAAGATTATAGAGGAGTCCGCCAGGCTGACGCAGAGCGGCGGAAGCATGGCTTCCACAGACGCTCCCTTTCACATTGCGGTTGCCAAGGCATCCGGGAATCCCGTTCTGGAGGCCGTGGTGCGGATGCTGCGGGCGGACAGAGACTATTCGCCGGAGATTGAGCACATGATCAATGCCTCCTCCGTAAACAATCCCAGCGATCACAAAAGCATCTACAGGGCCATTGAGGCCAGGGATGCGGACAGCGCCCGGCGGATTATGAAGCAGCACATCCACAATCTGATCGTGACCGTGGGCCAGTTTGAAAAGGAGCGCACGGGCGGACATAAAAAAGGCTGAGCGCCTCAGGGGAAGTGCTTTCCCAGGCGCACAGCCTTCTCTTTTTTTACTGCCAAGCCTTTTTTCTGTAAGCCTCTATCCCTGCTTCAATGCAGCCTCCAGCCGTTCCACAAAAAGCTCCAGATTTGCCCTCTGGGTGGCGACATTGATCCGCATAAAGCGCTCGCCTCCCGGTCCAAAGGTCCGTCCGGCATTCAGCGCAGCCCCCACCTTCTCAATCAGGAAATCCGACATGGCCTGATTATCGATTCCCAGCTCTGACATATCCAGAAGCGGGATATAGGTGGACTCAGGCTTCACCAGCTTCACCTGGGGCACCCGCTCCCGCAGGGCCTTGTCAAGGAAATCCAGATTCTCCTGCAGATAGCAGAGAAGCTCCTGATACCACTCCTCTCCCCTCTCATAGGCTGCCTGAGCCGCTGGAATGCCGAAGGAATTGCCATTGGCCACATGCAGTCCATACCGCAGCAGATATTGGAACTTCTCCCGCCGCTCCTTGTTGGGAATGGTGATGTGGGACATCTCCAGGCCAGCCAGATTGAAGGTCTTGCTGGGAGCCATGGCAACGATACAATGCTGCTCTGCCCACTCCGAAAGGGAGGCAAACACCGTGTGGCGGCTGGGCTCATAGACAATATCGCTGTGAATCTCATCAGAGAATACAAAGAGATCGTTTTCCCTGCAGACCGCCTCAATCCGCGCAAGCTCCTCCTGCTTCCACACGCGGCCAGAAGGGTTGTGGGGGCTGCAGAATATGAACATCGTGGCCGCCTTCGCCTTCTCCTCAAAATCCTCAAAATCAATGGTAAAATATCCGTCCTTATAAACGAGCTGATTATTTAAAACCCTTCGATCCAATGCCTCCAGCGTGCTCTGGAATGGGAAATACACCGGCGGCTGAATGAGCACCGAATCCCCTGGTTTTGTAAATGCCAAAATTGCAGTGGAGAGCGCGGTCAGCACGCCAGGCGTATGGCAGACCCAGGAGGGATCAGAGCTCCAATTGTGGTGCTTTGCCGTCCAAGCGGCAAAAGCCGCATAATAGCCCTCAGGAAATACATTGTATCCATATACTGGATGCTCCGTCCTCTTTTTTACCGCCTCTGTCACTGCCTCCGGCACTGGAAAATCCATATCTGCAATCCAGAGCGGCAGCAGATCATTCCGTCCAAAGGAAGCTGTCATTCCATCATATTTGGAGCAGTTGGTGTGACGCCGCTCAATGGCTTCATCAAAATTTACGCCCATATAGTTTCTATCCTTTCTCAATACCATGCTGTCTTTACTCTGAAAATCCCGCCGCCGATAGGCGGCATGCATTCAGGGATGCCAAATGCGCCCGCCAGGTTTTCATTGCTTGGTAGTGCACCCGCCCGCCGGGCGCATGCAGGTTTACTCTGAAAATCCCGCCGCCGATAGGCCTACCAGGGAATGGGAGTCCCAAGCCCCAGCTTCTTTGCCCGCAGCCAGGCTGCGCGCGCCACGCTGAGATCAAAAATGGGCAGTCCGAAGGAGTCAAAATATACCTTTTTCTCCGGCGTGCCTCTCGGAACCTGCAGACGTCCGGAAATAATCCCGCCCAAGGTGCCTGTAAGCCGTGCCTCGCTGAAGCTGCCGTCCCTGTAATAGCGGAAAAGGGACTGGCCGCTCACATTTTTGGCCTCCTCCCAGGTATCTGCCACGATATAGGAAAACGCATCCACTGCCTCCCGGCAGATCTCATGAAAGCCAATATGGCAGTACAGAGATGCGGAGCGGACACATTCCGCAGTCAGATAGGGCTCCGGCGCTGAGGTGGCGGCAATGATCACATCCGCGTCCGCCGCAGCCTCCTCCGCACGGGATACCGGACGAAGACGGACGGAGGTGGATTCCTGGTACAGCGCGGCAAGGCGCTTGTTCCGCTCATTTCCCCGGCTCCAGATGGCGATCTCCTCCAGCTGCGGCAGGGCCAGCAGAAGGGCCAAAAGCTGGCGCTCCGCCTGCCCTCCGGCACCGCAGAGCGCTGCCTTCCTTGCGTGCAGAGGCGCAAGATGCTTCAGAGCCAGGGCTGTGACAGCGCCTGTCCGCGCCGCTCCGATATCGGTGCTGTTCATCATGGCAAGCGGCCGGCCGCCAGCCGCGTCGTTGAGGATCACCGCCGCATGAATTCGGGAGAGATCCGCGCGCAGAGCCGGCCCGTGGGCCGTCCATTTTACCCCGCAGACAGGCACCTCCCCGCCCACATAGGCGGGAAGGGCATAGCAGGCCTGGTCCTGGCCATCCGCTGTCATGTGGAGGGAGGTTTCCGGCACGAGAAATGCCTCGCCCCTGTCAAACAGCCGGAATGCCTCCTCCACGATTTTTACTGTCTCCTCCAGGCGGCAGACCCCTGTCTGGGCCACATCCGCCTGGGAAAGCCAAATGAGTTCACTCATACTTTTATCTACCCCTCCAGATTCGGCTTCAAATCTGCTGGCAGCGGGCTCACGTAGGGCTCCGGCTGATTCTTGTGGAAATTGTCCCACGCCTCCTTCACAAGCTCCGGATTCTCCAGAAGCCTGAGGCCGGACAGCCCCAGAACCTTAGCGGCGCAGAGCATGCTCGCAAAACCCACGTGGCTTCCGCTGTAGGCCGTCATCTGCCAGGAATGTCCTGGGCAGCCGATGCCCTGGCCTGCCACATAGATCTGGTAGGTGAGAACCACATGGCTCACATCTCCTACATCCGTAGATCCGGGAGCTACCAGACGATTTTCAATCACCTTATCAAATACGATATCGCAGAGGAATTTGTCATCCCCATTTTCCCCGTACTCCTCCTTCATCACCCGGCGGTCTCTGGCGAGAACCTCCGGATAGGTCTTGGCAATCTCCTCGGCAAATGCATAGTCCTCAGGGGAGAATTTTGGAGCGCCGACCTCTTTGTATGCGGAAAGCATCACCTGCTCCAGCACGTCATTGGGAAGCACCTCGCTGCAGCCAGTGAGGAATTCAATGTCAAAGGTGGTCTGGGTCATAAGGGCCGCGCCCTTTGCGCAGTCGCAGAGCCAGGAGTAGACCTCGTCCACGTCCTTTCTCTTGGGCGCCCGGATATAATACCACACGGAGCACTTGTCCGGAACCACATTGGGCGCACAATTGCAGATGGTCGAATAGTGCAGGCGCACATCCGGCTTTACATGCTCCCGCATGTAGTTGGCGGCCACATTCATCAGCTCCACCGCATCCAGGGCGCTCCGCCCGTCAAAGGGATGGCCGGCTGCGTGTGCTGCCTTCCCATGGAAATGGAATTTTACCGAGTTCATGCAGGTATAGCAGGCGCCCCATGCCCCGTTATAGGCGTGGGAATGCCAGGTCATGGCGCAGTCCACATCCTTAAATGCGCCGTCCCGCACCATAAATACCTTGCCGACCAGCGTCTCCTCCGCCGGGCAGCCGTAGAAGCGCACAGTGCCCTTCACAGCACCGGACGCAATGGCCTCCTTTAGGAAGATAGCCGCGCCCACTGCGCCGACTCCCAGGTTATTGTGGCCGCAGCCGTGGCCGGGAAGCTCCGGCGTCTCCGGGTGCTCCCATTCCTTGTGCGCTGCAACCTTCTGATCCAGCTGGGGAAGGGCGTCATACTCTCCCAGATAGGCAATTACCGGATGGCCGGAGCCGTACTCCGCACAGATCGCCGTGGGGATGGATCCCACCCCCAGCTGTACCTTAAATCCTTCTTTTTCCAGATATTCTGCAATGGCCTTTGCGGACTTCTTTTCCTGCAGTCCAAGCTCTGCATATCCCCATATTTTTTTGGAGAGCTCGGTCAGATCCTTTTCCCGAGCATCCACCGCCGCAAAATATTTTTCCTCTTTACTGCTGATCATCGAGCCACCCCGCTTTCAATAACATACGTCCAAGAATGATAGAACCAAATACACTGATCAAAATTGCCATAGAGCTGTCGAACAGGCCCTGCTTGCTCAAAAACAGAGTGATGATGCCCAGAGGAACGGAAATGGCAGCCACCTTGGGGGCATAGAGGATCATCTGCATGAGCATAGCGCCGTAAAGTGCGGGAACCAGGTATACCAGGGCGTTTACCAGAGACTCCGGGATCATAGCAATCACCTGGGCTCCAAGGAGAACACCGATGGTCAGAACAGCCAGGTTCACCACGATGGAGACTGCCACACCGATGGTGGACAGCACAGAGCCCTCAGGAGTACCCTCCTCCACTCCCGCTGCCTTCTGCGCCACAGACGAGCAGGGCACGCGGAGGTTGGAAATATTTCCAGACAAAAATGCCATATAGGTTCCAGGGATTCCCAAAACAGGCTGGAAGGAAATCGGTTCGATAAAGTAGTAAACCAGGCACGCGCTGATTCGAATGGTTGCCGCGGCAATGATGGCGTCAATGGGCGGAACAACCTTAAAAATAAATGACAGCACAATGACAGGCACAAAGCTTGTAACAACGCCCAAAAGGCTGGTCAGACGTCCAATTTTGATACTGTAGGGTATGTATTCATTCTCATAAATCTGCTGTACGGTCTTGTTCTCATTCATGTTGATGTCCCCCTTTCATCAGAAGATGCATGCAAACGCCACGCCGACGATCATGGCGATGGTAGCACTCCAGTTGGAAACCCATTTTGCCTTGCGCTTCTTATTCCACATGGTCAGCAGGAAGATGGTAAGCGCACCGCCGATTACCGCGTAAATGTTCCTATTTTCCGATGCAACTGGATACATCTTGTCAAAGGTCAAGCTGCAGTAGCAGCCCAGGGTAGCGGCTGCCGTAATGATCGGAAGTGCCTTGGAGTTGCCGCCCGCCAGCTTGGTACGAAGGAAATCAATCTTGTGTGTGAAAAGTCCGGCCACCAGAATCCAGCCTATGCTTCCCAGTGTCATGGCCCAGACGCCGTTTGCATATGCCTCAGCCGTCATGGAGGACTGCTCGAAGGCAACGCCTACTGCCTGCGCGCCTACGTCAGCGGATGTCATTTCGTACATAACCGCGCCGATATAGGACAGACGCATCCAGGCAATGGGAGCACCCATCATGACCATCAGGGATACCATGCCGGCCAGAATGGATACGGAGGGTCCCACAGAGGCTGACGCGGAGGCAATTACCGCACTCTTGATCTGGTCGCTGCTGACGCCCATCCGCCTCCCATCCTTTAAGGAGCGCGTGAGCAGCAGGTAAACCTGGACTGCCATCACCGCCATGGGGACTGCCACTGCGGCCCACATCAAGCCGCTGTTCGCGATACGTAAGTAATCTTGCATCTTCATACACTCCTTTCATACCTTTTCGCGCGTAAGCGCGCCCGCCCCGAAGGGGCATGCATTGCGGTATGCCCCGTGGGCATACCTTTTAAATCATCTTTGATGATTGGTTAAATTGATTATACTATAGTTTTGTACAAAAATGCAATCATTTTTTGGTATAAATTATATATTTTATGGAAACTGCCTAATGATGTATATACAAAATGATGCGGGCCGCGCTTGAAGTCTTGAAAATCCTCTGGCGGGGTCCGCATCTATTTTAATTCTCTGTTTGGGATTATCTTTGTTAAATAGAACGGTACATTCTTTGCTCAAATTCTTGCAGATTTTCTGCCTTTGCCGCAAGCTTGAGCCACCGGGAAAGCAGATTTAAATCCTGCTGGGCCAATATTTTCTCCCGCAGGGAATTAGGAACCGCAGCAATTTCCTCCAGAAGCATCAAGATATCTTCTGCTTTTCCTGCGGTTTTCCCCTCATTTCTTTGGCACTTCAGC
>CALWMT010000128.1 GCA_944382045.1 uncultured Enterocloster sp.
GGCTGCCTCCCAATAACCTCCTCATAGGAGGCATGCTCCTTGAGCGCCTGGGTCATAGCGGCCATCTGTGACAGATCGCCCAGCAGGATTACGCCGCAGAGCCGGTTATTGAGGAAGAAATATTTCCGATACTGCTCCTTCCCCATGTCCTTAAATTCCACGGTCTTATACAGAAGATTGGGATTCTTCCCATTATCTCCCGCCGCAAACAGGGCTGTATTCATGCCGTGGAAGGTCAGGGCCGCGGACACAGGCTCATACAGCAGATGATCTCCCGCCGCATTGGCGCCTGCCACCCTTCCCTGCTCTGCTGCCTGAGGCCAGATGGCGAGATTTACGCCCTGATACTCCGCGCAGTCGCCGCAGGCATAGACCGAGGGCGCGCTTGTCTCCATGGCCTGGCTGACCATAATTCCCCTTCCGGTTTCAAGCCCCATCTCCTGGGCCAGCCGGACATTCGCCCGGACGCCTGCGGAGATCACCACAAGCTGGGCCGGAATGCGGCCTCCGTCCGCCAGGCATACGGCCTCCACCCTTGTCCTTCCTTCAATCCGCTCCACATTGGCTCCTGTGTAAATCCGGATTCCCTGGGCCGCCGCAATCTGCTTTAAAATATCCCCGGACTCCTGATCCAGCTGCCTTCCCATCAGCATGGGCGCAGCCTCCAAAACAGTCACGGAAAGGCCGCTCTTTTTTAACTCCCAGGCCGCCTCTAATCCGAGAACGCCACCGCCGATCACCACAGCCTCCTGGCTTTTCTCCATCAGCTTTTCCAGCCTTCTCACATCGTCCAGCCGCCGGATGGCGGTCACCTGGGGCAGATCCGTCCCGGGAATGGGCGGAATAAAGCACTCGCTCCCCAGCGCATAGATGAGCTTCGTATAATAGATCCGGCTCTTGTCGTCCAGCTCCACCGTATGCTCCCCGGGGTGAATGGCCACCACCCGCTTCTCCAGCATCTGATATACCTGGTGCGCGTCGTACCAGGCCTGATCCGCTATGGCAATCTGATCCGCCTCCAGTCCGGCCACAATGGATTTTGTGAGCATGGGCCGGTTGTAGGAGGAATAGGGCTCCTCGGAGATCATCACAATCGTCCCCGTTTTGTCCCGCTCCCGGATGGCCTGGGCCGCGTTGAAGCCTGCAGCCCCATTTCCCAAGATCAGGTAAAATTCCTCCGTGTTGTTGGAAAATGTATTCTCTTCCTCCTCCACAGGGACAAAATTCTCCTTTCCCACCCCGCAGACCGGGCAGATCTCCAGGGATGCGTCGAATATCTCCCCGCAGACCAGGCACTTCACCAGGCGGCGCCTTCCGCCGGTTTTCTCCTTCTTTCCCGGAAGCACTGCCTCCTTTTCCAGCACATCGCAGCCAAACCGGAAGCCATATTCATAGGCGCTGACCAGATCCGCCTGGCTGGGCTTAAACCGCACCCGAAATCCGGGAGAGACCTTCATCTTCAGCTGCTTAAGCCGCTCGGTCAGGTTGGGCACGCCCTCCCCGCTCCAGCCGTAGCTGCCGAACACGCCGCCCCTGCGGCCGGCCCACACCCCCGGCGCCATGTCAAGAGCCAGCTCCCAGATGGGCCGCAGGGCGTCCCCCAGGATGGTAGGCGTTCCCAAGAGGATCCCGTCCGCCCACTGCATCTCCTCGCGGACCTTCGCGCCGTCCGCCTTCACCATATCGTAAACGCGCACGTCAATCTCCCCGCTGTCCCTCACGCCCTGGGCGATCCGCTCCGCCAGCATCCCCGTATACCCGTAGGCGCTCACATAAGGGATGAGCACGGTTTTTTGCCTGTTGGGATTCGCGGTCTGGGACCACTGCCGGTAAAGGGCCATCACCCTGCGGATCCGATCCCCCACCAGCACCGGCCCGTGGCCCGTGCAGACCATGGTGATATCCAGATCCTCCACCCGATCCAAGGCCTTTTCCATGAAGGGCTTAAAGGGCCCGATAATGCAGTCATAATAATACTTCAGGGCCTTCTGATAGTCCTCCTCGTTCACAATGGCCGAGGAAACCACCTGGGGCAGGCAGTAGTGAGCGCCGAAGGAATCACAGGTCACCAGTATCTGTTCTTCCCGGATAAATGTGTACATGGTATCCGGCCAATGCAGGTTCGGCACAATCAAAAACTGCAGGGTCCTGTTCCCGACCCGCATCTCCTGGTTGTCCTTCACCGGCAGGCTCACAAAGTCCTTATTCACAATCTCCTTCAGGAAGCTGACCGCGCAGGGGGTAGCCACGATCTTCATCTGGGGGCTGTACTCCAAAAGCCGCTCCACGCTTCCCGCGTGATCCGGCTCCGTGTGGCTCACCACCAGATAGTCGATGGCCGTCACATCGATAATTCCCCGAAGCTCCTCCAGATACTCCTCAAAAAAAGCCGCTTTTGCCGTCTCAAAGAGAATCGTCTTCCCTGCGGTTTTCATCACATAGGAATTGTAGGTTGTGCCGAACTCCGTGTGCATGATAATATCAAACACCCGGAGCTTCTCATCCATAATTCCCGACCAATAAAAGTTTTCACGAAGCTCTACCGGTTTCATTTTGGACCTCCTATTCTTTTCGTATAAGCTCAGACGACGGGCATCTTTTCTCTATTATACTCTATCCTGAGGCCGTCTACAACCGATTTGCCGCTCTTTCCCAGAATGCCCGGCTCCGTCATCGTATAGGGATCAAGCACCTGATCCGCCTGCTCCTCCCCCATAAGCCCCTGCTCCAGAATAATGGCCTTCACAGCCTTTCCGGTCCGCAGGGCCTCCTTGGCCACCTGGGCCGCCTTCTCATATCCCACATAGGGACAGATGGCCGTGACAATGCCGATGCTGTTGTTCACCTGCTCCCTGCAGTGCTCCTCATTGGCCGTGATGCCGAGTACGCAGTTGTCCACCAGAGTTTTCACAGCGCAGGTCAGCGTCTCGATGGACTGGAACAGGTTGTAGAAAATAATGGGCTCAAAGGCATTCAACTCCAGCTGGCCCGCCTCCGCCGCCATGGTGATGGTCATGTCATTTCCGATAATATTGAAGGCCACCTGGTTCACCACCTCCGGGATCACCGGATTTATCTTTCCCGGCATGATGGAGGATCCGTTCTGGCGGGCGGGCAGATTGATCTCCCCGAACCCCGTCCTGGGCCCGGAGGACATGAGCCGCAGATCATTGGACATCTTGGACAGGTTTACCGCGCAGGTCTTCACAATCCCCGATACCGAGGCGTAGTTGTCCAGGTTCTGGGTGGCGTCGATCAGATCATAGGACTGAACCAGATCCTGGCCCGTGAGAATGGAAATATTTTTCACCACCCGCTTAAAATACTGCACATCCGCGTTGAGCCCGGTTCCGATGGCTGTGCCCCCCAGATTTAAGCTGCGAAGCTCGTCCTTTGCGTTCTCAAAGCGGCGCACATCCCGCCGCACCGCTGTGCTGTAAGCACGAAACTCCTGGCCCAGCCGGATGGGCACCGCGTCCTGCAGCTGGGTCCGCCCCATCTTGATCACGTGATCGAACTCCGCCGCCTTCTGCTCCAGGGCCCTCTCAAGGCGGATCAGCTGTTCTCTCGCCCCGTCCAAAAGCTTAAGCGCCGCCATCTTCCCGCAGGAGGGGAACACGTCGTTGGTGGACTGACCAAAATTCACATGGTCGTTGGGGTTCACCAGGCTGTAGTCCCCCTTCTCCCCGCCCAGGATCTCGATGGCCCGGTTGGCGATCACCTCATTGGCATTCATGTTCAAGGAGGTTCCCGCCCCGCCCTGGATTGGATCCACGATAAACTGATCGTGGAGCTTTCCCTGAATAATCTCGTCGCAGGCCTTCACAATGGCATCCGTCCTCTGCTTGTCCAGCTCGCCCACCTCAAAATTGGTGATGGCCGCCGCCTTCTTGATCTGCGCCACGCTGTTGATCAGCTCCGGATGCATTTTCAGACCGGTTATGTAAAAATTCTCCGCTGCCCGCAGGGTCTGCACCCCGTAGTAGGCCTCCGCCGGCACCTCCTTCGCTCCGATGGAATCGTGCTCCGTCCTGTATTTTCTCTGCTCCTCCATATTCATTTCCAGCGCCCTTTAGGCGCTCCTCCTTTCCTTCCTCCGCCGGATTCCTCATACCGGCACCCGTTTTCTCTTGCCTTCATTATAGGATCGCGGTACAATAGTGGCAAATACTTATAAGAATATAATTCTTATAGCTTATTGTCTATAGGAGGACTCCATTATGTTCCAGGGAATGCGCTATGTCTATGAGGTGTACAAGGAAATGAGCTTTTCCAAGGCCGCCAGGAATCTCTATATCTCCCAGCCCTCCTTAAGCGCCGCTGTCAAAAAGGCGGAGCAGGAGGCGGGCTTTCCCATCTTTGACCGCAGCACCAGCCCTATCCGCCTGACGGAGCCGGGGCGGGAATACATCCGGGCTGTGGAGAGAATCCTGGACGTGGAAAATGGATTTCAAAGCTATCTCAATGATTTGAACGGCCTGCGCACCGGCTCCATCTCCATCGGAGGCACCAACCTCTTTGTCTCCTTCCTGCTTCCCCCTCTGCTCTCCCGGTTCACCGCCAGCTATCCGGCCGTGGAGATCCAGCTTACAGAGGCCAGCACCGAGGAGCTGACGGAAAGGCTCTTTGCCGGACAGCTGGATCTCATCATTGACAACAGCCGCATGGACCCCTCTGTCTATGAGAGCGCCTTTGTCTGTGAGGATCACCTGGTCCTCACGGTTCCCCGGACATTTCCCTCGGCAAAAAAAGCGGCAGCCTACGGACTCACCGCCCAGGACATCCGCCGGGGCCTCCATCTCCTGGCGGACACCCCCGCCGTGCCCCTGGAATTTTTTAAGGAGGATCCCTTTTTGCTCTTAAAGACCGGCAATGACACCCGCAGCCGGGCAGAAAAAATCTGCCGAGCCAGCCATTTTTCCCCTCACATCCGGCTCAAGCTGGACCAGCAGATTACTGCCTACAACCTATCCTCCTACGGCATGGGCATCTCCTTCACAGGAGATATCCTGATAAACCGGGTTCCCGCCAGCGAAAATCTGGTATTCTTTAAGCTGGGGGATAAAGACGCGGCCCGCAGTGTCCATTTTTACTACAAGAAAAACCGCTATCTCTCCCAAACCGTGCGGGCCTTTCTCCTGTGCGGACAGAGCGGAGACACGGACTGTACGATTGCCAAAAAATAGAGCTGCGGGACCGGCCTCTCACCGTCCCGCAGCCCCGATCTTTTTCCTGAGCCCGCGAAGCTCTTCCTCGAGCCTGCGGATCTCCTCCTCACAGGCCGCAAGCCTTTTGTCCTTTTCCTCCAGCCGTTTTTTCTGTTCCTCCATAATCGCACGGATAGAGTCCTTATCCATCATCCCCTCGATGATATTTCTCAGCTCATCCACTACGCTTCCCGGCGTCTTTCCCGCCTCGTCTATCACGATATCCGCGTACCGCTCGTAATAGGGGATCCGCTCCTCATAGAGATCCCGGAGAGTCGTCCCCGGCTTTAAGGCCACCCCCCGGTCCACCACATTCCCGATGCGCCGCTCCATCTCCTCAAAGCTCATCTTCAGGTAAACCACCTCGCTGATGCGCTTTAGGTTTTCCATGGCCTCCCTGCCATAGATCACGCTTCCTCCCGGCGCGATCACGGAGAGCACCGGATCAAGCCCTGCGTTGATGCGGTTCTCCACCGCCAGAAAGCCCTCCATGCCCTCCTGGGCAATAATCTCCTTTAAGAGGCGCCCCTCCTTTTCCTGGATAACAATATCCACATCCACAAAAGAAAAACCCAGCCTCTTTGCCAGCAGCACGCCCACCGTGCTCTTTCCCGAGGAGGGCATCCCAATCATCGTAATATTCGGCTTCATATTATCTCCTCCCCTTTTTGCGCACAGACCAGCCGAAGCTTCCCAGCCTTTTCCCCAGCTCGAAATACTCGCCGTGGGAATAGCTCACCAGCCCCGCGTCGTTCAGATGGAACTTGCCCTTCGCATCCATGTAGCGGCTGTCAACCGACACGCCCAGCACCTGGGCCAAAAACATATCGTGGCTTCCCAGCTCCAGCCTCTGGGTCACCCGGCACTCCAGGCTCACCGGGCTCTCCCCGATTCCCGGAGCCTTCACATACCGGGAGGGCTGCACTGTGAGCCCCATAGCGGCAAATTTATCCTCATCCCGTCCGGACTTCACCCCGCAGTAGTCCGCTGCCCGGACCAGCTCCCGATTCACCAGGTTGATCACGAATTCCCCTGTCTCCCGTATAATCCCATAGGAATACCGCTCCCTGCGCACGGAGATGGAGACCATGGGCGGATCGGAGCACACCGTCCCCGCCCATGCCACCGTAATAATATTGGGCTTCTCTCCCTCCCGGCCGCAGCTCACCATCACGGCGGGCACCGGATAGAGCATATTGCCCGGCTTCCAGTATTCTCTGCTCATCCCTTTACCTCCTTGCGGCGGATATCTTCTTGTCTAAGCTGCCGCGTCCTCACTCCTGCTCCGCCAGCATCAGCTCGGGAATGAGCTGCTTCTTCCTGGACACCACTCCCGGCAGGGTGAGCACCGGATTCTGGTCATCCTCCACATCCAGGTGGAAGGCCCTGGCCGCCAGCTGAAGGGCCCCCTGGCCCTGGCACACCAGCTCCGTGGTTTCTGTCAGGATATTCGTCAGCATAAAAAATACCATGTCAAGCCCGTTGCGCTCTGCTGCTCCCCGCATAAATGCCGCCATCCGCTCCTTAAGCGTGCGCAGCTCCCCTGCATTCAGAGAGGTAATCTGCCCCACGCCGATCATGGTCTTTCCCGCAGTAAAGCGCTTGAAATCCTGATAGAAAATCTCCTCATCCGTCTTATCCTTCAGATTGCTTCCCGCGCTGAACATCTCCATGGCATAGGACTCAATATCCAGGCCAGCAATCCTGGCCAGCTCTCTGGCCGCCGCCTCATCCACCGCCGTGCAGGTTGGCGAGCGGAACAGCAGCGTATCCGAGATAATCGCGCTGCACAAAAGCCCTGCGGTCTGCTTATCCACCTCCAGGCCGGCCTCCTGGTACATCTGGTAAATAATGGTAGCTGTGCACCCCAAGGGCTGATTCCGGAAAAATACCGGCGCCATGGTCTGCACGGTTCCCAGCCGGTGGTGGTCGATAATCTCCTGGATCTCCGCGCTCTCAATCCCAGCCACTGCCTGATTCTTCTCATTGTGATCCACCAGGATCACCTGCTTGCCCCTGGCGCCCAGCAGGTTTCTGCGGGAGATCATGCCCAGATAGCGGCCATCCTTGTCCAGGATCGGGAAATCCCGATGGCGCTTGCTGGCCATCACGTCCCGTATCTCGTCAATATAGTCGTCGCTGTTGAAGGTGATCAGGTGCTCCCTGGTCATAAAATAGCTGATGGGCATGCTCTGGTTGAT
>CALWMT010000129.1 GCA_944382045.1 uncultured Enterocloster sp.
GGGGCGAAGAGAGCCGCGCACTCCCCCCTTGAAATCTCCAGGCTGCAGTCCTCCAGAATCCAGGGCTGCCGCTTCTCGTAACGGAAAAACACATGTCTTGCCTCAAGCGCCATAAAAACACCTCACTTCTCCGCCGCGGATCTCTTGAACCGGGGGCACTGACTCCTCACACTGGGCGGTCCGGCGGGGGCATCGGGGGGCAAACAGGCAGCCCTTTGGCAGATTCCCGGCGTAGGGCTGAAAGCCCGGGATGGGCGCAAAGCCATTTTGGGGCAGAGCCCTCCATAAGGCCTGGGAATAGGGATGGCGCAGGGCAGAGGGGCCGGATGTAAAATCTGCGGCGGGGGCGGTTTCCACCGTGGTGCCCGCGTAAAATACAGCAATCCGGTCCGCAAAGGCCACGGCCAGGTCAATGTCGTGGGTGATGAGGATGACGGCCCGGCCTTCATCCGCCATTTCCCGGAACATACCCAGGGCCTTTAGGGCCTGATCCACGCTCATGCCCGGGGTGGGCTCATCGGCTATGACCAGCCTTGCATCTGTCAAAAGGGCGGTGGACACCAGGACCCGGCGGGCCATGCCGCCGGAGAGCTGGAAGGGGTAGAGGTGTTCCGCGAAGTCCGGCAGTCCCAGCCGGGAAAAGAGGGCCCGGCGCTTCTTGGTGGGCCGGGGGCGGCGGTGCCCGTCCGCCTGCTCCCCCACCTTCATCAAGGGATCGAGGAAGGCCACGGACTGGGGGACAAGGGCTATCTCATTTCCCCGCAGGGCCTTCTGGCGCTCCGGGGTCAGGTCCTGGCCCTCGTAGAGCATGCGGCCGCCCACGGAGGCATTCTCCGGGAGAATGCCCAGGATGGCGGAGGCCAGGAGGCTCTTTCCGGATCCGGAGGATCCGGCCACAGCCACCACCTCCCCCGGATAGATGGTCAGATGCAGGTCCGAGATAACCTTGAGATCCCTCTGCTTTAGGCCGCGGTCATACATGTGAAAGGAGACAGAGAGATCCTGGATTTCCAGCAATGGATGTGCTTCGTGGTTCATAAAAAGGTGCTCCGTTCCGCCGCCGGTATTTTATAACAGCTTTGCCGGCGGCAAAATTTTAATGCAATGGTTTTCGTGTGGGCGCCCCATTTCCCTACTCCTGGGCGCTGCTGGGGTCAAGAACCCGGTCCAGGGCATCTCCCAGCTTGTCTACCAGGAGGACGATGAGGACCAGGGTCAGGCCCGGAAGCAGGGCGGACCACCACATGCCTGCGGACAGATAGCGCATGCTCTCGGACAGGATGATGCCGATGGCCGGCTGCTCCGGGGGCAGGCCAAAGCCCAGGAAGGACACCGAGGCCTCGTGGAGGATGGCATGGGGGAACAGAAGGATCAGGCCCACAAAAAACTGCGGCGCCAGATGGGGCAGCAGGTGGTGGGTCAGGATCCAGCGGTTTGATTTTCCCAGCCTTCGGGACACAGCCACATAGGTCTCCGAGCGGAGCTGGAGAACCTCGCCCCGGATCAGCCGTGCCAGGCTGCACCAATGGGTGGCGGCAATGCCGGCGATAAGCCCCTTAAGCCCCCGCCCCAGGGAAAAGGAAATGAGGATCACCAGGATGGTATGGGGAACGCCCATCACCAGGTCAATGATCCAGTTAATCAGGCCGTCCAGCCGCCGGGATCCGGTGGCTGCGGCAATGCCTGCCAGGATGGCTGCTATAGAGCTTATGAGGGAGGCAGCGGCCCCCACCGTCAGGCTGACGGAGAGCCCCTTCAGGGTCCGCAGGAAGAGATCCCGCCCCAGGGCATCGGTGCCGAAGGGGTGGGAGAGGGAGGGAGGCTCCTTGGCGAGAAGGAAGCTCCCTGCAATGGCCTCCTCCGGAATGAGAAGCCCCAGGGCATAGACAAGAAGCAGGACGGCTGCCGTGAGGACAGCCCAGATGAGCGCTTTTGTGCGCCGGTTCATTCGTCTCATGGCCCCACCTCCCGGATCTGGGGATCGATGATCCCGTAGAGCAGATTGGCAATCAGATTGCCCACGCATACAAAGAGGGCGGAAAACAGGGTGATGCCCAGAAGCAGAGGCACATCTGAATTCAGCCCTGCGGCGGACACCGCGCTTCCCAGGCCCGGATAGCTGAATACATTTTCCGCCAGGACGGAGCCTCCGAAGAGCTCGGAAAAGGAGGAAAACTGCAGGGTAAGGGCGGGCAGCAGGATGCCCCGCAGCCCGTGGCGCTTAAGGATCGTCCATTTTCCCTCCCCCCTGGCCCGGGCAAAGAGGACATACTCGCTGCTTAACACGCCGGTTAGCTTCTGCCGGGTGTGGAGGGCGATATTGGAAAAGGAGGTAAAGCTTAAGGTGAGGGACGGCAGCACCAGGTGGCAGAGCCTCTGCCAGATAGTGACCTCCCCGCTTGCTAAGCCGATGGGGCGGGAAAAGCCTATGGGGAACCAGCCCAGTCCCACGGAAAACACCAAAAGGAGCACCAGTCCCAGCCAGAAGGTGGGCACAGAGCTCAGGATGTAGCATATTTTCTTGAGGATTTTGTCCGGCAGCCGGTCCTTGTACATTCCCATGACGCAGCCCAGGGCGAAGCCCAGGATCCCGGCCAGGATCCAGGCACAGAGCATGAGGGCCAGGGAGTTGAGAAAACGCTCGCCGATGATATCCGCCACCGGCCTGCGGTAGAGGGCGGACTGGCCCAGATCGCCTCTTAAGACGCCTGCAAGCCAGCTGATATAGCGTTCAAGGGGGGGCGTGTCAGCCCCCCAGTAGGCCGCGATCTGCGCCTGCTGCTCCGGCGAGACGGCGGCGCCCAGTGACAGGATGTACTGCTGCACCGGGTCAATGGGCGAGGCGTCCACCAAAATGAATGCGAGGATGCTCACTGCCAGCAGCAGAGAGATGATTTTTACGCTGTAGCGAATGAAAATGCGGGTAAGACGCCCGAAAATTGATTCCATAAAGCTCCTTTGCACGTTTTGTATTTGCAGCCGGACTGAAAGCGGCTGCGTTTATTCTGCCCAGCTCCACTCTTCAAGATTTTGGATCAGAGGCAGGCCGTGTCCATGTCCGTGGATGGGCTGTTCTCCGATGGATAGGCCGTCCCGGACAAATGTGACGTGATCCAGGTTGACAATCCAGACCCAGGGGCATTCCCCCTCCATGGAGGTGCCGGTGGTCCCGTCCCACTGGACCTTCTGCCAGTTGACGTTGGCCTCCTCCACGGTCAGGGCCTCCATGGCTGCGTCCAGATAGCCGTCGGTTACCTGGCTTTGGTAGCCCTCCGGATTATAAAAATCGTCCAGAAGCGCGCCCTCAGACCGGTACAGATAGTAGGTCTCGTTGGGATTTGCGGAGCCCCAGCCCATCATAACCGCCTCTGAGAACATGTGCCGGGTGATGTCGTCCCAGCTTGTGCCCTCCACATGGATCTGGATGCCGATTTCCCGCACCTGCTCGGCGGCTGCCATGGCCACGGCCTGGCGCACCGAGTCCTCTGCGGGATAGAGGCAGGAAAATTCTGCCTTGATCCCGTCCTTCTCCACGATGCCGTCGCCGTCCGTATCCGCCCAGCCCGCATCGGCCAGAAGCTTCTTTGCGTACTCTGCATCGGTCTCAATCACCACCTCTGGATTGTTCCAGGGCATGCCGTCATTTTCCGAGTAGGCGGGACGGCCGAAGCCGTTCAGCACCCGATCCGCCACCAGCTCCCGGTCGATGGCATAGGCGATGGCCTGGCGGATTTCCCGGTGGCAGGTTACATTGTTGCCCACCGGAGCGCCGCTCGGTGCGGTTTTTCCCTCGTCGGGAAGGACGGGCAGGGTGAAGCCCCGGTTGTCGGCGGAGGGGATTGCCTCTACATGATATCCGGGAACCTCTGTATTTCCCAGAGTGGCGGAGGTATAAGCCGCGTCAACCTCTCCGGCCTGGACCGCGGCAAGGGCCGCGTCCTCGGACATGAACACCACGGCCACATTTTTGATGGCAGGGGCCTTGCCGTAATAGTCCTCGTTGGCGGTAAAGAGTATCTGCTCCTGGGGGGCCCATTCTACAAATTTGTAGGGGCCGGAGCCCATGGGATTTCTGCCGTAGTCCTCCCCATAGGCGTGGGCGGGGACAATGCCGATGGACGCCAGGGTGTTGAGGAAAATGGAGGTGGGCCGCGTCAGCGTGATTTTTACGGTCCCCTCGTCCACGGCCTCCGCCTTTTCCATATAGGTGAGATCCACGGCGCCCTGGGCGTCCTTGGCGGTTTCCAGGGTAAAGGCCACGTCGGAGGCGGTGACCTTCTTACCGTCGGTAAAGCAGGCGTCGTCCCGGAGGGTAAAGGTCCAGGTGAGACCGTCCTCCGACAGGCTGTAGGAGGCAGCCAGATCATTTTCAAAGGAGAGATCAGCGGTGTATTTTACCAGGGTGCTCTGCACAATGGGAGCATTGCCGTGGCCCCAGCCCTGGGTGGGATCAAGGGTCTCCGGCTCAGAGCCGATGGCGATGATCACGCTGTCCCTGGGGCCTTCAGGGGACAGGGAGGCGTCCGCCGCCCCGGCCTTATGGCTCCCGCATGCGGCCAGGGGCAGGCAGAGGGAGCTTGTCAGAAGTGCTGCCGTAATTTTTTTGCGGTTCAAAGGATGCCGGTATTTCATTTAGATGTTCCTCGCTTTTGCTTGTTCTTTTACAAGGGCTTCCGCCTGGATGGGACTTATGTCCTTCTGCCGGGCGATGCGGGCCAGATCCTCATATTCGTATTTCTCCCGCTTTACCCCGTAGCCGGAGGAGACCTTGCGGCGGACAGGGCCTAAGTCTGTCTCCACGGTCTCCAGACGGCGGTCCAGGACATAGCGGCGGAATTTATTTTCCCGGATGCCGATCGTGGTGGTGTACTGGAAAATAGCCCGGACCAGGGCTTCCTTGTCCGCTGCCCGGCACATGGTGCGGATGAGGGTGCCTGGCCGGCCCTTCTTCATGCCGATGGGAACCGTGTACACATCCAGGGCGCCGGCCGCCAGCAGACGGTCCATAGCAAAGCCGATGGCTTCCCCGGTCATATCGTCCACGTTGCAGCTGAGCTCGAAGACCTCGTCGCCGCTGCCCTCGGCTTCTCCCAGCATGGCGCGGACACAGTTGGCGGCCTCAAAGTCCTTCCGTCCCATGCCGTAGCCGATGGCCTGAACCTTCATCACAGGCATAGCGCCGAAACGGGTGGCAAAGTGCTTTAACAGCGCCGCTCCGGTGGGGGTGCAGAGCTCTCCCTTTATATCGCCGCCGTAGATGGGCGCATCCTTTAATATGTAGGCGGTGGCGGGAGCGGGGACGGGAAGGATCCCGTGGGCGCACCGCACCTGGCCGCTGCCCACATGGATGGGGGAGACCACTACCTCGTCCGGGGCGAGACGGTCCATCAGCAGGCAGACCGCTGTGACGTCCGCGACAGCGTCCATGGTGCCCACCTCATGGAAGTGAATCTCTGTCACGGGAACGCCGTGGGCATGGCTTTCCGCCTGTGCGATTTGCTGATAGACCGCCATCACATCATCCTGGACGCGCTCCGAAAGCTGCAGATGTCCCCGGACAATGTGCTCGATGTCATGGAGGCTGCTGTGGTGGTGCTCATGTTCGTGGTGGTGTTCATGCCCGTGGGGATGCTCATGCTCGTGGTGGAGTTCGTGCTCGTGGGCATGTTCGTGAACATGTTCATGGGCGGCCGCTTCCTCCTCTTCCTCCACCCCGTTTATTGTCACATGCATGCGGGTTCCTGTGATGCCGCATTTTACGGAGGGTTCCTTACAGAAGGATACGCCGGGGATGCCCAGCTGGTTGAGCTCCTCTACGAAGCCGTCAGGATCCGGCAAAAGCTCGATTAACGCCGCAGTCAGCATGTCGCCGGCTGCTCCCATTGCACAGTCTAAATATAATGTACGCATTGTTTTATCATCCTTTCTGCATTTATGTGGTGCGGCATGGCTAACGCATATGATTGATCATGCTGGCCAGATAGCCGGCTCCGAATCCATTGTCAATGTTGACAACGGATACGCCGCTGGCGCAGGAGTTTAACATGGACAGCAGGGCGGAAAGTCCGTTAAAGGACGCACCGTAGCCCACGCTGGTGGGAACTGCGATAACCGGACAGTCCGCCAGCCCGCCGATGACGCTGGCTAAAGCGCCCTCCATCCCGGCGATGGCGATGATGACGCTGGCGCTCATGATGTCATCCAGATGGGCAAGGGTCCGGTGGAGCCCCGCCACGCCCACATCGTAGAGCCGCTGTACCTCATTTCCTAGGATGGAGGCAGTCAGGGCGGCCTCCTCCGCTACGGGGATGTCGCTGGTTCCGCCGGTTGCCACCACAATTTTTCCGATTCCGTCCGGCTCGGGAAATGGACCGATGATGCCGCAGCGGGCCTCTTTAAAATATTGCAGGGGGTGAAGGGCGTCCACAGATGCGGCTGCCTCCTGGGACAGGCGGGTGATTAAAATGGCAGCCTGCCCGTTTTTTTCCATGGTTTCAATGATGCCCGCGATCTGCGCAGGCGTTTTTCCCGCGCCGTAGATGACCTCCGCTGCGCCTTGGCGTATTTTGCGGTGCATATCCACCTTGGCGTAGCCGATGTCCTCAAATGGCTTCCGTTTTAGTGCGAGGATTGCCTCCTCCACAGAGACAGAGCCGGTGCTGACTCCCTCCAGGAGCTGTCTGATGTCCGTGTTCATTTTCTTGCCTCCAGGTTTAATGATATGGTTTTGTAATAGGGTTTCAGGTTTTCAACAATTGCTTCCCGGTGGTTAAGCAGGGCGGAAAACTGGGATGCGGGAAGCTCGATTCGGCCGTGCCCGTTCTGGGAGCGCACCCGAAAATCCGTGAAGCCGAGGGAGGCGAGAAAGGCCTCCGCCTGCTCTGTGGCAGCCAGCTTTTCCGGGGTGATGGCCTCCCCCGCCGGTATCCGGGTGGCGAGACAGGCGTAGGCGGGCTTGTCCCAGGTGAAAAGCCCGGCTTCCTTTGACAGCCTGCGGATCTCGGGCTTGGTGAGTCCGCATTCCCGCAGGGGCGAGCGGACAGAGAGCTCCCTGAGAGCCCGCATGCCGGGCCGGTCCCCCGCGTCATCAGAGGCGTTCGTGCCGTCCAGGATCAGGGAAAAGCCGTCCACTGCGGCAGCCGCTGCGATTTCTTTAAAGATAGCCTGCTTGCAGTAGTAGCAGCGGCTGGGGGGATTTTCGCTGACCCGGGGAACCGCCAGGACGCTCAGCGGAAGTATGCGCATATCTGCGTCCAGCTCTCGGGCAAGCCGTCTGGCATCCTCCAGCTCAAACTGGGGCTGGAATTCGGAGCTTACATAATAGGCCCGAATGCTCCCGCCGTATTTTTTGGCCG
Source organism: uncultured Enterocloster sp. (assembly GCA_944382045.1). Taxonomy (GTDB): domain Bacteria; phylum Bacillota; class Clostridia; order Lachnospirales; family Lachnospiraceae; genus Enterocloster. The sequence continues at coordinate 7,356 of CALWMT010000129.1, forward strand.
CGTACAGGAGATAGGCGGAGTCCACGCCGCCGGAAAAGGCGATGGCCGCCT
>CALWMT010000130.1 GCA_944382045.1 uncultured Enterocloster sp.
TCATTTGCGATCTCCTTAATCGCGCCGGAGCCGTGGTAAGAAGTTTCGTTCAACATGATTCTGTCTGCCATAATTAAAAACCTCCTTTTGGTTTGTGAAAATGTGTGATTCGGGAGCGCATGTGTTTTGCCTCCTCAGCGCATCTCTTGATATTATTTTAACAAATAAAATCGGCAAAAGGAAGTTACAGATTGGCGGCTTTGTCACGCTGCGGAAAAATATTTCTGTCAATCCTTAAAGAAGCTTGAGCTGGCCAAATAGTCTTCTCACCGGCTCCGGCATGGCGTCCACTAAGAGGGCAGCCATCTCCCTGGGTGTCATTTTTAAGCCGCCCAGGACCCATTTGACCGTCATGTAAATGGATCCCTGGCAGTACATTTCCAGAAGAAAGCGGATTCTCTCGTCCGGGGCCCGCCCCGTCTTTTCCTTTATCAGGTCCAGATAAAAGGAGAGAATCAGGGCAAAGTCGTGCTCCTTTAAGGAATTGTGGTCATCCGAACGGAAGGCGGCGGCAAAAAACAGGTGCTCCTCTTCAATGTAAAGAAACTTTTTCATAAGCCCCTCATACACGGTTTTTCCCTCCCCCATGTGGGCAAAGGATTCCGCCAGCAGCTTGTCAAAGTACCAGTTGATCAGGTCATACTTGTCTGTAAAGTGCCGGTAAAAGGTCTGACGGGTTGTGCCGCATGTCTGAACGATTTCCCGGATGGTGATCCTGTCCACAGGCGTGGTTTTCATACATTCTCGGATTGCCTGCGCCAGGCGGTATTTCATAGTCTCCTGCTTCCCCATAAGATTTTCTCCTGTGTGATGTGCTGTGTTTTGTGCACACAGCATTCCGCTTTGGGCGGTATTCTCTAACTAATATCATAGCATAAAGTGGGAGTATAGAAAATAACTATAAATATTTCTTGCGGGCAAGTCCCTTCTTCATTTATAATATAGATAACAAATTCTTCCAAAACCGGCAGAGCAGGGAGACCGGACGCTGTGCGGGAGACGCACGAAGAGAAGAGCTGCCGATGGGAATGGGAGGAAAATACAAAGCCAAAGGAGGTTTGACATATGCCACAGGAAAGAGATATGGTACGCATCGCAGAACAGGAAGAACAGGAGCTTAGGACGCAGCTTGAACAGCTGGGCCTTGATCCGGAGCTGGAGAATTATCCAAATTATCGCGGAACCCGCAGATATGGAAATGCGGACATGAAGCGCTTTGGTGTAAATGGGGATATTGTCCTGGACCCTACTCAGCTGGAGCTTTATGAGATGACGCAGAGGACCAGGGCATTGGCGGGCCTTCTCCCAGAGGAAAATAGGAGGATCTTCCTAAGCCTTTTGGATCTGAATGAGAGGGCGCTTGCCTGCTGCGCCAGGGGGGATCAGCTCGGCCTTGGCTGGGGCATTCTGGATGAGATGGGATTTGCTGACCGGGACCCGCAGCTTAAGAGCCTGGTGCAGCAAAAGCAGCTGGAGCTTCCGGAGAAGTTTTTATCCTACCGTTCATTTTACGTGCTGATGGCGGCAATGTGTGACAACACGCTGCGGGGAAGGAGTGCCGTGGCCTTCGGAGCAAATTTACGCAGCCGCCTTGACACCAAGGAGGCATGGGACGCGGTAAATGAGCTTCTGGAGCCCATGGATATGACCGCTTATGATGTGGCGGGGCTGTTTGCCCAGGCGGCGGACCAGTGGAGACGGTATCAGGAGATTCAGGCGGGAGATCTGAGCTCCTTAGAGCCGATATCTGTGCCGGGACAGGCACCCATTCAGCCAGAGCGTCCGGAATTTTTACAGGTACAGATGGAGGTTCAGGAGTATATGCCGGGGCTTATCGATCCCTTCCTCATCCAGGAGGTGGAAAAAACCCGGCTGACAACAGCGCAGAGGCAGTTTGCCGTCCAGAACTTTGACCGGACCTTTGACGCAGTCTTTCCAAGAGGAATGCGGGAGTCCCTGGCCCAGGAAGGAAAGGATATTTTTGATCAGATTTTTATTGACGGGAAGAGCATGAATGATCTCTGGGAGGAGGAGTATCAGCGCACCTCCTACAGCTACAGCGCAGAGCAGATGAAGCTTCACTTTATGGAAGCCGCCCTGTCATCTAAAAGGATTCAGGTTCTGGTTCCCGGAAGCGATGGGGACAATGTGCTGGCATTTGAGGCGTTCAGCCGGCAGGAGCGCATTCGGGAAGCTGTACAGGCCGCCGCTGCCGCAAGACCTAAGCCAGATATGAGCGATGCGGCGGCGATCCATGAGTCCCAGCAGGCGCTGGAGGAGCGCAGTGAATACGAAAAGGAGGAGAAGCGGCAGCGAATTATAAGACAGGAAATCCGCGAGCCGGATATGAAGACGGTGCCGTTAGACGACCGTTTTCAGGATGAACTGCGGGTGTATGTGGGGCATAATGCGGCGAGAGAAAATCAGATCTTTGGAGACATTATGAAGCTGGGAGAGCTGAGCGGCAGGGTGGACTCCGCGCCGCTGAGTCCGGAGGATAGGGAGTCTATGCTTCGGTCGGCTGAGACCGTATACGAGGATACGGCGAACATGAGTAATATTTGGGTATCCCCTGAATCCCACCCGCTTTATGGGAGAATGGGAATTTATGATAGGACGCAGCTGTTTTTTATCGATGGACAGCCGGCTTACGAATATATAAAGGACCGCACGGGGAGAGACCTGGATCCGCAGTCAGCACAGGATCAGAGGCTGATAAAGGCGGAGATCATGGCGGCCATTGCCAGCTGCGAGCATCGGGTGGAGATGGCTAAAATCGGCATGGACGAGTACGGGGCTTACCAGATCGGCGTGGTCTCCGTGCAGCCGGGCCTTAAGGCCTTGGACGGGCGTGAAAGCTGGTATCAGAGAAAGCCTTCCTCGAAGGCAGAACGCTTTTACAAGAAGGACGACGGGCGGGAGCAACGGCTTTCTGACATCCGCCGTCTCATGGGGAATAGGCTTCTGGAGGTGGAGAAGAGGCGGCTCCGCATAGAGGAGGATCCATACCACAGAGCCAAGATGAAATTCTCACTGACGAAAGGGCCTCAGTCAGGATATGGCGGCACCCTGCGGTATTTCGGCGAAGAGAATATGGAGCGGCTGAAGGCTATAGGGGAAAAGCTTCCCTCGGATTATAAGCGGGGGCAGAACCATGAGATGGGAGGCTGCAGGCTTTTGGCAGAGTTTCTGGTCATGGCGGAGAATCCCCAGATCCGCTACAGTGATCTGACTAATGGAGAACGATATGTCCAGGAGAAGCGGGCGGCTGCGGAAAGGGTTACTGCTGCCCTGGAAAAAATGTTTGCTCCCAAGGCAGGCGAGGAGGCGGATCCGAAGCCTCTGGCAGACATTATAGCCTCCTGCATCCGCATGACAGCGGGCATGGATGTGAGAAAGGAGCTTCTGTATGCCCTTGGAGCCCAGGAGACGGCAGGGGTTGATGAGGTGAAGGAAGTGATGAAGAACCGCAGTCCTGAGGTAAGCGAATTCCTTAACAGCATGGCTATGGCCACCCAGGCCTTTACGCAGCTGACCGGTTTTAGAGTTAATGCAGAAGCGACGAATGTCCTGTATCCGGGCGAGGATGGCCTTGCAATCGAACAGGAGATCAGCGCCCGCCTGACATCAGAGGAAAAATTAAAATACCGAGCGGCTTCAAGCTTCCTGATATATGGCCTTGCTTCTGAGCAGCGGCTTGTGCAGGAGGCAGACAATTACCGGTGGAATCCCAATGTAACCGAGGAGCTTCGGGATATAACAGCTGTGCGGGATGTGATTCGGGAGATAATTGCAGACGACATAAAGCCAAATCAGATTCCCATGGAGCTTTCCGCGTCTGTATCCCGTGTGTCAGAGCATGATACGAAGCTGCGGGCGGTCTATGAGAAAATCGTTTCCCACAGCCCTGACCAGGAGAGAAAAGAGACATTTTCCTATATTTATAATCGGGGCAGCACAGCTGACCGAGCGCTTGTGGAGGGACATAAGCTGCTTTCTATCGGCATGGAACAGGAGTACACAGACAACCTGAACGGGGATGAGAATTGTTTTGAGAATCCGGAGGGTATTGCCGAGATATTTAACGGGCTGGAGGAGATAACCACACTCTCCACGATCAAAAGGGAAGCAACTCGAAGCGACATGGTCCGCCTGTTTGCGCTTGCGGAAGGTCAGGCCAGCATGGATGAGATGCTTTCCACAGATCGGAAAGAGGTGTGGAGGAAGGCGGGCCGGGATTTTACCAAGGCATTGATGGAGCATCCGGTTCACGAAGCCCCGGATGATGTCTGCAGGGAATCCGTACAGTTTTATGCAGGTATGTATGCCAGAATGGCAGACAAGCTCAGTCAGGAGCGGATACCGGATATTGATTGGAGCGATCCCATAAAGGGACTTTGCCAGCTGAATCGGATGCGTGCTATAAGTCACATGGTGATTGACTGGTCGCAGACCGTGCAGAATATGAGAAACAAATATACAAAGGATTTTATGGAGGGCTATAGGATCGGCCCGGAGGATTCCTCTCCAGGGACTGCCAAGGGCGAGGAGCTCTTTAAGCAGCATGATGACAATCTGAACGTCCTGGCGTATTTTAGCTCCTTTGCGACAGAATACATGCAGGAAAGACAGCCCTTGGTCCAGAGAGTGGCAGCCAAGATGACATTGGAGCGGACAGGGGAGCTCTTGCGGGGCGTAAAGGTGAGTGAGCTCAGCAGCCGAATCTCGGACAAGGAGATTACAGCCATGAATGCAGCGATTATCGCTTTGGTAGCGCAGCAGGATCCAGACGAGAAGGCTATGAGGGATTACCTTGGCGGAAAAATAAAGACGTGGCCGATCGATGAGAGCATACTGGATCAGGTTCTCGGCCAGGAAAAGCAGAATACGGAGAGAGAGAAAAGCCGCAAAAAGACCAATATAGCGGAGGTGGAGGCCAAGGAGAAGACGGAAAATCGGGGGGCAAAAAAGAGCCGGGAGCAGGCGGCCGTGAAAAAGCCGGAGCGTGAAAAGCAGAAGGAGGCCCCCGGGCCCAAGGGACCGAGGCGGTAGGGGGGAATAGGAAGCAGGTGCAGGACCATGCGCGCGGGTAAGCTTGCGGCAGAGTCCGGCACCTGCTATGGTTATGGGAAAATGAGAAAAGGAGCGGACTGCAGATGATGACATTTATTCCGCCCTGCTGCGGGGATGAGGTAAAAAGCAATGCAGAGCGAAAGGTATTATGCAGAGACGGCTTATGGTACTTTATTGACCGGTACGGCGTGGAGCATGAGAAAACGGAAGGGCCCTTTGCGCAGGCAGCCGGAAATATGTTCAGTCTGAAAAAGGTTCTGGCAGAGCATTTCGGAAAAACGATTGACATGAGGGATACGCTGGCTGCCTGCGGCGTCATGTTCCCCGATGTGGAGTTCCGTTCGGGAGGCCAGGAGGTGATTCCCGAAATTATTTTTGATAAGAGGACAGAGAATATCACAGCCTACCTGAATCAGGTGTTTGATTACTGGGAAGGCAGGCAGCACAGAAGGCCTCGGCCATTGTCACCGCAGAACAGAAAAGCGATTGCGGCGTTTCTGCGGGCAGATTTTACCTACATACCATCCCTGGGAGATCGTCTGAATGAGGTGGATCAGAGACTTCTGCGGCTGACCAGGGAGCAGGCTATGCTGCTGGACGCATTATCCCTTAATGATCATCTGATTATTGAGGGCGGAGCAGGCACAGGGAAGACCATGCTGGCCATGGAATATGCCAGAAGAGAGTGCGGGAGAGGACGCAGGGTTCTCTATCTCACCTACAATAAAAATCTGGCTCGAAATATTATCAGCTGTCTCGGGGAGCAGTGCGGGGAGAATATCAAAATTGTGAATCTTCATGCATTGTTTGGTGAGTATGTAAGGGTTGATGCGGAAGCCATGGCGCAGGATCCCAATCTGTATTTCACACAGGAGCTGCCGGAGGACGTACTTTCCTATTTGGAGGAGCTGTCTCAGGAGGAATTAGGGGCACTGCAGTTCGATGACCTGATTCTGGACGAAGGACAGGATATATTGAAGCCGGAATACCTGCTGGTGATGGATCTGCTGCTGAAGGGCGGTCTTGAAAAGGGGTGCTGGGCAGTATTTTACGATGAAAAGCAGAACCTTTACAATCCAGAATTTGCGGATGGCTTCCAGCTGCTGACCTCCTATTCCAATACCCGTTTTAAGCTCTTTATCAATTGCAGAAATACAGCGCAGATCGGTACATTTAACGCGCAGATGAGCCATACGCAGCTGGAGGAGTATCTAAAGGAAAACGGGGAGGAGGTACATGTAGTGTCCTATGCGGATGAAGCAGATCTGCAAAAAAAGACGGTGGAGCTGCTGAAGAAGCTGAGGGCAGAGGGCGTGGCCCTGGGAGATGTGGCGTTTTTGTCTCCAAAGCGGCTGAAAAATTCCAGGCTTTCCAGGCTTGCGCTTGGCCGCTTCCGATTTAATGAGTTAAAGGACGGATTTCAGAGGAAGGAGGATGAACCAGTCTATTCCACCATACAGGGCTTTAAAGGGCTGGACTCAAAGGTGGTGGTGCTGATAGAGCTGGATCAAGTCCCAGCGTCACTTTATTCTCAGTTTGTGTATACGGGGTGTTCGCGGGCGAGGAGTCTGCTGATTGTCTTTCAGAGAGAGGCGGGCCATTGATACTGAAGAGATTGATAAAGGCGCTGACTATCAGGAGCTGAATCAATGCTATGTCATATTTATATGTCAGACCGATATTTTTCATAAGGGGAGACATAAATATACATTTAGGAATCTCTGCGTGGAAGATGTTGGTATGGAGCTGGGAGATCAGACCTGCAAGGTATTTTTGAACGCAGGCGGTACAATGGATGATATCAGCCCTAATTTAAAGGTCGTTCTGGATTATGCAGCGGGGAAAATGTCAGATGATCCTTATGTAAAGGAGCTGGATGCAGCAGTCACAGAAGCCAAGCATAACAGAGAATGGAGGCGGGAATATATGACGCTGGAGATGAAATATAAGGAGAAGTATGATGAGGGCAGAAAAGCAGGTTTGGAACAGGGATTGGAACAGGGATTGGAACAGGGGTTAGAGCAGGGATTAGAGCAGGGATTAGAACGGGGGATATCCTTGACTAAAACCGTATATAAGCTTTTTGGGCAGGGCTGCCCTGAAAAAGAGATAGCTGCAAAGATGAATATCAGCGTTGAGCAGGTGAGGAGCATTTTGGAATGACGGAAAAGCCCATCCTGTTATATGGGCGGCAGGGTGGGCTTTTGGGCTAGGTTATGGCTCTCTCAGGAGAAGACGAGAGATGTGGATCTGCTAGGGTGAGCTTGTCAAGATACTCTCTATTGTGAAAAAATCTCTGTAATTACAGATCTTCTATGATTGTT
>CALWMT010000131.1 GCA_944382045.1 uncultured Enterocloster sp.
AATTTCCCGGCGGGGATATCGGAAAGCTGGCGGTCTGCGGCACGGTGAATGATGTGTCGATGGCCGGGGGCGATCCGAAGTATCTGAGCCTTTCTTTTATATTGGAGGAGGGATTTTCCGTGGATGCGCTGCGGGAGATTGTGGCTTCCGCCGCCGAGACAGCGGCCTGCTGCGGCGTTCGGATTGTAACCGGCGACACTAAGGTGGTGGAGCGGGGAAAGGGCGATCAGGTGTATATCAATACCTCCGGCATCGGCTTTCTGCGTGCGCCGGGACTGGGCCGCGCCGCTATCCGGCCGGGGGACGCGGTGCTTGTGAGCGGCCCGGTGGGCTGCCACGGGGCTGCGGTGATGATGGCAAGGGGAGAGCTCCCCTGTGAGGGGGAGCTTGCAAGCGACTGTATGCCCCTTCACGAGCTGAGCCGGGCGCTGATTGAGGCCGCCGGGCCCGGGGGACTGCGCATTATGCGGGATCCCACGCGGGGCGGTCTGGCCACCACGCTCAATGAGTTTGTGGAGGGAACGGCCCTGACCATTGAGATTGCAGAGGAAGCGGTTCCGGTGACGCCAGGGGTCCGGGCGGCCTGCGGGCTTTTGGGGCTCGATCCCCTATATTGTGCCTGCGAGGGACGGCTTGTGGCGGTGGTTGACGGGGCGCAGGAAAAAGAGGCTCTTGCGGCGCTGCGCGCCCTTCCCGGCGGCCAGGGCGCAGCGCGGATTGGACAGGTGACAGAGCAGCGCCCCGGCCGGGTCGTGCTTCGCACCGGGCTTGGCGGGAGCCGGCTTTTGGGAAAGCTTGCAGGCGGGCAGCTGCCCAGGATTTGCTGAGCAGCGAGGGCAGGGCTTAGATGCCCTGCCCTCTGCGTTTGGCAGCCGCTAACGGGTGAGAAGATGCATAAATTCCGCCAGGCTGTAGTACATTTCTCCTTTCAGTCCGGCGATGGTGCGGGCGCAGACCATGGAGTTTAAGATGGCCTCGCAGGCGGCCTCCGCCGCTGCCTGGAAGACGGGATTCAATTCGCCCTCCGGGATGATGGTCTGGGAGATCAGGCCGGAGTCTGCGGGAATGCGGTTCTCTGTGGTGAAGCCGATCATTACCTCGCCGCTGCCATGGCCGGTGTAGGCGCCAGTCCGGGCAATCCCCACTCCTGTGCGGCGGATGATGCGCCTCAGCTGCCGGCAGGACACGGGAAGATCCGTGGCCAGTATAGTCATGATGGAGCCCCGGTCCGGCGCGGGCTTTGGCATTCCCTCCTTGGAGGCGGCCAAAATCATCTCCCCCGCAGGCATTCCATTTAATGTAAAATCAATCAGGCTTCCGAAATTCGACTGTACCAGGACCCCAATGGTGTAGGGCCTGCCGCATATTTCAACGACGCGGGAGGCGGAGCCGATGCCGCCCTTTAAGCCGTAGCACACGGTGCCGGTTCCGGCTCCCACATCTCCCTCGGCAAAATCCGCGTCCGCCCCGGAGATAGCCTCCCGCACGTGGGCCTCTGTCACAGCTCGATGCAGGATATCATTTATCTGGCAGTCGTTGCACTCGCCGACAACGGGATTGATGCTGTAGACAGGCACATTGTCCGCCTGGCAGCGGTCAATGGTGTACTGAACCAGAGCGTCCCACACGAGGCCTGTATTCAATGTATTTGTCAGGGCGATGGGGGTTTCCAGGGTTCCCAGCTCGCCGATCTGCACCAGCCCGCAGCTCTTGCCAAAGCCATTGTGAATGTAAGAGGCTGCTGTGTATTTTAAGGAAAATGCATTGTCCGGGCCGGGCAGAATGACCGTGACGCCGGTATGATGGTTCCCCTCATGGATGGTGGAATGCCCGACCTGTACGCCCGCCACATCCGTAATTTTATTTCGGGGACCGGAGGGAAGCCGGCCTATTTTTATGCCATAGTCCTGTATTCTTTTCTGATTCATCTTAATTTCTCAATATCCTCCATGTACATATCCCGCAGCTTTTTAACCAGCCCAGGGTCCTTCATGCCCACAGGCGTTTTGTCCACCTCCATCACGCGCATGCTTGGATGGCTGGTGCTGGACATAATAATCTCGTCTGCGGCCATCATCTCTGCCGGAGTGAACGCCCGCTCCTCCACGGGGATTTTCAGCGCTTCGCAGTAGGCAAGCATGTGCTTGCGCTCTGTTCCCGGCAGGATCAGGTTATCCAGGGGATGGGTGATGAATACGCCGTCCTTGATGATGGAAATGTTGCAGTGGGAGCCCTCTGTCACCATGCCGTCCCGGACAAAGACCGCCTCATTGCAGCCGGCCTCCTGGGCCTTCTGCGCCGCCATGACGTTGGGGATCAGGTTGATGGTTTTGATGTTGCAGTGGAAAAACCGGGTGTCCTCCACGGTGATGACCCGATAGGAGTCCGACATCTGCACGCCGGGCCAGGGCTTGGCATAGACGTAGAGGTTGCTGGGAGCATCCTTGGGGAAGAGGTGGTTCCTGGGAGCCGTGCCCCGGGTGACCTGCCAGTAGAGGAACTGGCTGTCGCTCTCCACCTTGTCCACCAGCTCTGAGAGCAGTGCGCCGATTTCCTCCTTGGTGTAGGGAAGCTCGATCCGCAGCATGGCGGCGCTGTTAAACATCCGGTCCAGGTGATCCTGGAGGGCAAAGATTTTGCGATGGTATACCATTCCGGCCTCGTAGATGCCGTCTCCGAAGTAAAAACCGCGGTCATTTGCCGGGATCATCATCTCGTTGATGGGGGTGATGGTTCCATTGTAGTAAGCGAGATCTTTCATTTTTTCCATGTCAGGTTTCTCCTTTTTTATCTGCCATATGGTCCATATAGGATGAATGGGTTGTGTTTCCATCAGTATACAACTATGGGCGGGAATGTTCAATTGGTTTTTCTGGGCGGTGCGTGTGGAAAAGGAAAGGTTGCTTTTTCTTGCATATGTAATTGTTCTATGGCATAATATAAGTAAGAAATTCTTACTAAAGGAGCGTGAGTGAATGAATACGCAGATATTAACAGTTTCTTCTAAAGGTCAAATTTCTTTGCCGGTGAGTATTCGGAAGCTGCTTTCGATTGGCAGTGGCGATAAACTGGTGGCATACGCTTCAGGGGATACGATTATACTTAAGGCGTTAAAGCTTCCTACGGCTGAAGAATTTGAGGCATCTCTAAATGAGGCACAGGAGTGGGCAGCTTCCGTTGGATATTCTGAAAGAGACGTTGATGAGATCATCAAGTCTGTGAGAAAGAAGAAAAAAGTATGAGGGTTGTGGTAGATACAAATGTCTTAATTTCAGGAGTGTTTTTTGGCGGGCTGCCAAGAATGGTGCTCAGCTCTATTGTCAGGGGAAAAGTAACAGCCTGTGCTACGGCTGAGATTATTGATGAGTATGAAGATGTTGTACAAGAGATGGCCGATAGAAAGCAGGGGCACGTCAATCGAATGATACTTTCTCCTCTGATTAGAGCTATGGAAGTTATTGAAACGACTTCTCATATTGAAATTTGCCGTGATCCAGATGATAATAAATTTTTGGAATGTGCGAAGGATTCGCGAGCGTTGTACATAGTCAGCGGTGATAAGGATCTGCTTGTGATTAAAGAATACGAAAATATTCAAATTATAACAGCCAAAGAATTTTGTGAAAGGTATTTGAATGATTTTTGAAAAAATAAAATATCAGGGGATATAATAACTGCGCTTAGTAGAACGGATATAGAAATGCAAATTAAAAATGCGATAGCATAGAAGAAGCGCAGCATTCCCCTGGTTTTCCCCCCTGTTTTCTGCTATGCATAGTAGAAAAAGGGGGTTTTCCGCCTATGCTCAAGCGCCTGCGCCCGTATGGTTCCCGGTTTCTCAAGGCGCTGCAGAATGCCAGTCCCGTGATCGTTTTTTTCTTCGCTGGTTTTGCTCTAGTTTACGGAATATTCGGCATGCAGTATGTCAGCGTTGTGTCCGTGGTCACTGTATTTTTTCAGATACGCCATAAAAGAAATGATAACACGCCCCACCGGTATGCCCGGCTGCTGGCGGTGGGCAGCCTTTTGATTGTTTTTGCGTATCTGAGTTCGCTGAATCTGTGGCTCTGCCTGCTCTTTAATCTATGTATTCCCTTTGTGCTGGTGTTTGCTCAAAGCACGCAGTTCAATCCTAAAGGGTACTTTTCCTACGCCATGATTTTTGTATTCCTTTCCCTGATGCCGCCGGAGCACCTGAGAGAGCTCGCCATCGAGCTGCTCGTATTCTGCATCTGTGTGGGGCTGATGGCGCTGTCTATTCGGATTTACGCGCAGCTCTTCGCTCGGCCGGCAGCGCAGACTGCTACTCTTGAGAGCGGCTTTACAGAGCTGTCCGAGCTGCTGCTCCTTCTTGCCTGTCCGGAGCAGCAAAAGCAGCTGGAGCAGAGATTTTCCTATTTAATAGGGGACAGCGGATGGCGGGGAGAGCTGGATGCAGGCCGCATTCGTCTTCTGCGGGAGATATCTGTGTTCCTTCGGGAGCTGGCTCCTGCGGCAGAGCGGCCTCTGGTGGGGAGGTATTCCCGGAGGGAGGGAATCCGCTGGGCACAGAGGATGCTGGATTCCATGGATATACCGGAGGGAAGAATAAAAATATTCTGCCGAAGCCTCCTGCACATGATGATTTTGATTCTCAGGAGAAGCAGCAGCTATCAGGAGCCTGTCCATACCCTGGACAGAAGGAATTTCGGGGAGCTGCTGCGACGAATAAAGGCGAGATGCACGAGAGAGTCCTTTGAGATGCGCTTTGCTATGCGTCTATCCATGGTTATGACGGTGAGCTGCGGCCTGAGCTTTCTGCTGCCGGTGACGCGTTCCTATTGGATTCCTCTGAATGCATTCCTGCTGATTCAGCCCAGCTATGAGGACAGCCGCTACCGTATGAAGACCCGCCCGATCGGCACATTGATCGGCTGCTGCATCCAATTTTTGGTATATCCCCTTCTGCCGGGATTGGGCGGACAGATTGCCTTTTCCCTGGTGATGATTGCCCTTATGTACTGTGCAGCGCCGGGGACCTGGAACCAGCCGATTTTTTCGACCTGCTATGCACTGACCCTTACGGCTATGACCTTGGATCAAAACATTGCCATAACTCTGCGGCTTCTGTATCTGGCAGCGGCGGTGGCGATTGTGTTTATAGTAAACAGCTTTTTCTTTCCCATGCGAAGGGAAACTCAGTTCCGCTACAATTTTAAGGCTTTATTCCGCCTGAACAACAGCTACTGGGATATTATACGGGCGGGACTCACAGGGGAGACAAACCTGGCGGTTTCCAATGAGATTCTGACGTATTTTCATATGATTTACCAGGAATGCTCCGCATATGTAAAAAAGAACGCCTTTCTGCCATTCCGTCCGGAACAGCAGACGGTTCTGGTGAACCTGTGGCATATGTTTTCTGAGCTGGAGCAGATTCATTTCTTAGTACAGACAAAATGTATTCGGCCTGAGGAAAATGGGCGGCTGGTCCGCATGATCGAAGCCATTCAGGAGGAGCTGTACCCCATTATTTCCTATGAGAACTCTCCGCAGATCAGGAAGGAGCTCCGCTACGAGGAGCCGGAGGCGGCCTATGTTTTGAATCAGTATCTGGATCATGCGGAGAAGCTGCTGGTGTATAAGCACTGTATTCCCTTTTAAAGAGCTGGACGCAAAATTCCGGGCTCGTGCATAAATTCCCACTCCCTTTAATATGATGTAAAAAACGTTCTCAGGGGTAGACCCATGAAGGAATATATCGAAGAACGGGCTGTAGCAATCGCCAATTACATCATAGACCACAATGCCACTGTGAGGCAGACGGCCAAGCGGTTTGGGATCAGCAAGTCTACGGTACATAAGGACGTCACCGACCGCCTGACCCACATCAACCCCGGCCTGGCCTCCCAGGCGCGGGTTGTTCTGGATGTGAACAAGTCGGAGCGCCATATCCGGGGCGGCATGGCCACCAGGGAGAAATACCAGCATCGTCTGGCTATCTGCAGCAAGGAAGACGAGTGAAGTATGCAATAAGACCATAGCAGGGGCGCCGCACGGAATATTTCGTGCGGACGCCCCATTGCTTTGTCTGGCGGCAGGATATATAATAGGCGTGACAGTTGATTAAGAATGGAGCTAAGACAAAAGATGAAAGCATTTCTGCGTTTTTTTAAGGGGGAGACGGTATTCTGTGTCTCCCTGTTCCTGGCTGTTTTATCCTCGTTTGCGGTGCGGCCGGATGCGGCCTATCTGGCCTACCCGGATTACCGGACCCTGGCCCTGCTGTTCAGCCTGATGATCATTGTGGCGGGATTTAGGAGCCTTGGCGTGTTTGATTTTCTGGGGCAGTCCCTGTTAAAAAGGGCGGGAAGCCTGCGCAGGCTTTCCGTGACCATGGTGCTTCTGTGCTTTGGGTGCAGCATGGTGATCACCAACGATGTGACGCTCATCACCTTTGTGCCCTTTACCATCCTGGTATTCCGCATGATCGGGGAGGAGGAGCGGGTTCTGAAGGTGGTGGTGCTGGAGACCATAGCGGCCAATCTGGGCAGCATGGCCACGCCCATCGGCAATCCTCAGAACCTCTACCTGTATTCTGCCTTCTTTATGACCTTCGGACAGTTTGCCTGGGCGGTGCTTCCCTATGCTGCACTGTCTCTGGCTCTGCTTCTTGCGGTGCTTCTTAAGGACCAGGACAGGCGGCTGGTGAAGACAGCGGCCGCAGGGGACAAGGCCATGGATTGGGCCAGACTGAAGGTGTCGTTTTTTGTCTACTGCCTGCTTTTGGCGCTGTGCCTGCTTGTGGTGTTCCGCATTCTCCCCTATGGGCCGGTGCTGATCTGTGTGGCGGCGGTTATGTATCTGGTGAACCGCAGGCTCTTTGGGGCAGTAGACTATTTCCTTCTGCTGACCTTTGTGTGCTTCTTTATCTTCATCGGCAATGTGAAGCGGATTCCTGAGATCAGCGCCCTTCTGTCCTCCCTGGTGGAGGGGAGAGAGCTCTGGGCCGGCATCCTGGCCAGCCAGGTGATCAGCAATGTGCCGGCGGCTATCCTTCTGGCGGGGTTCACGGAAAATGCCCCGGCACTCCTCACCGGAGTAAATCTGGGAGGCCTTGGCACACTCATCGCGTCCCTGGCCAGCCTTATATCCTTCAAATTATTCTCAAGAGATTATCCCTGGCGGAAGGGGGCCTTCATGAAGACCTTTACCCTGTGGAATCTGATCTTCCTGGCGGTCTTGGCCGCCGCGGCCGTCCTGCTCTCAGCAGCTGTGCCCACGGGAGCCTGACGGGAAGTGCTCGGCTGCCATGCCTGCCGGAGCCTGAGGAAAAAGCGCCTCCCGACCCACCGGGGAGGCGCCTGGTTATACCTCCCATGCAGGAATGGCATATCCGGGCTGCAAGATA
>CALWMT010000132.1 GCA_944382045.1 uncultured Enterocloster sp.
GACTTTTTGGAGGGACCTACCCAGGCCACGAAGGAGCTCTGGGAGCAGGTGCTTGAGCTGTCAGAAAAAGAACGGCAGGCCGGCGGCGTTCTGGATATGGATACAAAGATCATTTCCACCATCACCTCCCACGGCCCCGGCTATTTAGATAAAGAGAAGGAAACCATCGTGGGCTTCCAGACGGACAAGCCCTTTAAGCGGGCCCTGCAGCCCTACGGCGGCATCCGCATGGCGGTAAAGGCCTGCCAGGACAATGGCTATGAGGTGGATCCCCAGATTGTGGAGTTCTTCACCAAGCACCGCAAGACCCACAACGCGGGCGTGTTTGACGCCTACACCCCGGAAATGCGGGCCTGCCGCTCCAGCCACATCATCACCGGCCTTCCCGACGCCTACGGCCGGGGCCGCATCATCGGCGACTACCGGCGGGTGGCCCTCTACGGAGTGGACGCCCTCATCGCGGAGAAGAAGGAGGAGAAGGACACCACCCGGACCATCATGTACTCCGATGTAATCCGGGAGCGGGAGGAGCTCTCCGAGCAGATCCGGGCCCTGGAGGAGTTAAAGGAGCTGGGACAGATTTACGGCTTTGATATCGCAAGGCCCGCAAGGGACGTGCGGGAGGCCATCCAGTGGACGTACTTCGGTTACCTGGCCGCTGTGAAGGAGCAGAACGGGGCCGCCATGTCCCTGGGCCGCACCTCCACCTTCCTCGACATTTACGCGGAGCGGGATCTGAAGGCCGGAACCTATACGGAACAGCAGATCCAGGAGTTTGTGGATCACTTCATCATGAAGCTGCGCCTGGTAAAATTCGCCCGCACCCCGGAGTACAACTCCCTGTTCTCCGGTGATCCCACCTGGGTTACGGAATCCATCGGCGGTGTGGGCATTGACGGCCGCCACATGGTGACCAAGATGTCCTACCGCTATCTCCACACCCTGGAGAATCTCGGGCCCGCGCCGGAGCCCAATCTGACGGTTCTGTGGTCCACCAGGCTTCCGGAGAATTTTAAGCGCTTCTGCGCCAAGACCTCCATCGAGACCTCCTCCATCCAGTATGAGAACGACGATCTCATGCGTGTGACCCACGGGGACGACTACGCCATCGCCTGCTGCGTGTCCAGCATGCGGGTGGGCAAGGAGATGCAGTTCTTCGGCGCAAGAGCCAACCTGGCCAAGTGCCTGCTCTACGCCATCAACGGCGGCGTGGACGAGATCAGCGGCAAGCAGGTAGGCCCCAAGTACCGTCCCATCACCTCGGAATATCTGGACTACGATGAGGTCATGGACAAATACAAGGACATGATGCAGTGGCTGGCCAAGGTCTATGTAAATGCCCTCAATATCATCCACTACAACCACGACCGCTACTGCTATGAGCGGCTGCAGATGGCTCTCCATGACAAGAAGGTGACCCGGTGGTTCGCCACAGGCATCGCAGGGCTCTCCGTGGTGGCGGATTCCCTGTCCGCTATCAAATATGCCAGAGTGAAAACCGTGCGCAACGAAAAGGGCATCGTGGTGGACTATATTGTGGAAGGGGATTTCCCCAAATATGGAAACAATGACGACCGGGTGGATCAGATCGCCGCGGACCTGGTGCACACCTTTATGAGCTATATCAAGGGCAACCACACCTACCGGGGCGGCATCCCCACCACCTCCATCCTGACCATCACCTCCAATGTGGTCTACGGAAAGAACACCGGCTCCACGCCGGATGGAAGAAAGGCCGGGCAGCCCTTTGCCCCCGGCGCCAACCCCATGCACCACAGGGATACCCACGGAGCGGTGGCTTCCCTGGCCTCCGTGGCCAAGCTGCCCTTTAGGGACGCACAGGACGGCATCTCCAACACATTTTCCATCATCCCCGGCGCCCTGGGCAAGGAGGATCAGATTTTCATGGGAGATCTGGAAATTGAATTTGGATGCGCGGGCTGCGGGGAGGCTCCCACCCTCTTTGAGGGGCTGGATGCCTCCGAGGAAGAGAATGTGTAATTTTATAGAAAGTGAGGATACGGATATGAAAGCAAGTGAAGCACAGATCGATAACCTGGTGGCTCTGCTGGACGGCTATGCCCAGGAGGGCGGCCATCACCTGAACGTCAATGTGTTCAGCAAGGAGACTCTGCTGGACGCACAGGCACATCCGGAGAAGTACCCCCAGCTCACGGTCCGGGTCTCCGGCTACGCCGTGAATTTCAATAAGCTCACGAAGGAGCAGCAGGATGAAGTAATCTCCCGGACCTTCCACGACTCCATATGATTGGGCGGGTGCATTCGGTAGAGAGCTTCGGCACTGTGGACGGGCCGGGCATCCGCATGGTAATCTTCCTTTCCGGATGCCCCATGCGGTGCCTCTACTGCCATAACCCGGACACCTGGGATCCCAGGGGCGGCACGCCCGCCACGGTGGAGGAGCTTTTAGAGCAGTTTGAGAAGGCCCGTCCGTTTTATAAGAAGGGCGGCATCACGGTGAGCGGCGGCGAGCCCCTCATGCAGATCGGCTTTGTGACGGAGCTCTTTGAGGCGGCCAAGGCCCGGGGCATCCACACCTGTCTGGACACCTCAGGCATCACCTTCCGGCCGGATTCTCCGGGAATCCTGGCCCAGTTTGACCGCCTGGCCGCTGTGACAGATCTGGTGCTCCTTGACATCAAGCACATCGATCCCGTGGAGCACCAGGTCCTCTGCTCTCAGCCCCAGGCCCCGGTGCTGGCCTTTGCCGCCTACCTGGAGCGCAAAGGAATTCCGGTTTGGATCCGCCATGTGGTGGTGCCCGGCATCACGGACAGGCAGGAGCATCTGTATCGCCTGGGACAGTATCTGGCCACCTTAAAAAATGTGAAGGCCCTGGATGTGCTCCCCTACCACGATATGGGGAAGGTCAAGTACCACAGCCTGGGCATCCCCTATGCCCTGGAGGATGTGCCTCCCCTCTCTTCGGAGGACGCCCGCAGGGCCCGGGCGGTTATCCTTCAGGGGTTTCGGGACAAGCGGGCGGAGAATAGCCCTAAGGCCTCCCAATAGACATACAGGAATGATTCGCCCGGGTCGTCCTTTTTGTGCCTCCATCCGCTCCGCGCCTGCCAGCCTTGCTCCTGATTTTATACAAGAAACACTGCGTCAGGGGATATTTTCCTCTTGAATAATTGGGGCGCATGGTATAAAATTAGGGGTGACAATGGATACAAATCTAAAGGAGGTAATTTGTTATGGCATACGTAATTGGTGACGCTTGTGTAAGCTGTGGAAGCTGCGCTTCCGAATGTCCTGTAAGCGCTATCTCTGAGGGAGACGGCAAGTATGTAATCGACGCTGATACCTGCATCGACTGCGGTACCTGCGCTGCTACCTGCCCCACCGGCGCTATCTCCGAGGGCTGATCGAGTCAGTAACGTACATAAGACGCCCCTTCTCCGCAGTGTGGGAAGGGGCGTCTTTTTTTCAGGAGGAACCCTTTATGAAAACGAAAGCTCCCATTATTGGAATTACCCCCTCGCATGACACGAAAACCGACGACATTTTCCTCCATCCCACCTACCTGCGGGCCATAAAGGCAGCCGGCGGCCTTCCCCTCGTCCTTCCCCTGGAGGCGGATGAGGAGGATATCCGTGCCCTTCTCCTTCTCTGCGGCGGCTTTCTCTTCTCCGGCGGTCCGGATATCCACCCCTTTCTCTTCGGGGAAGAGACCCACGCCCACTGCGGCGATATGTCGCCGGCCAGGGATCGGATGGAGCTTGCCCTTCTCGCAGCGGCCATGGAGGCCAAAAAGCCCATCCTCGGGATCTGCCGAGGCGCCCAGATCATCAATGTGGGACTAGGGGGCGGCATAATCCAGGATATCCCCAGCCAGACAGAGCGGGATTTCCCCATTGCCCACCGGCAGCCCTTTGGCTATGCTTCTCCCTCCCACCATGTCAGCGTGTCGGCTGGGAGCCTTCTGGCCCGTCTGGCCGGCTGCCCGGACAATGTCCCCTGCAGCCTGTCTGTAAACAGCATCCACCACCAGTCAGTGGGGCGTCTGGCCCCCGGACTTACGGCCTGCGCTGAGGCGCCCGACGGCATCATCGAAGCAGTGGAGATGCCCGGATATCCCTTCCTTTTGGGGGTTCAGTGGCATCCCGAGTATCTCTGGAGAACGGATCCTGCGGCAGCTGGGATTTTTAAGGGGTTTGTGGAGGCCTGCGGGTAACTCTCTATATGCCTGAATATCCATACATATTCAACCCAAATTCGTGTTAAGGGAAATAATCCCTGCGTTCACCCAGCCCGTCTGGGTTCTCGCCTCGTCCAGGTACACTTCGTACCACATACCGCCGCCTTCCAGCGTCTGTGTGTTTCCAGTCAGGGTGAGAATTGTTCCATGGGCTTCCACAGCAATTACCTCATAGTCTGTTCCAGCTCCCATGCGGATGTTCGCCCCGCTGGCGGCTGTGATAGCAGCTGTTCCAAGGTCTGCAGCCTGGGAGGCTTCCTCTGCTTCCCGGGCTTTTTGCGTTTCCTGCGCCTTTCGGTGGGCTTTGGCCTCCCGGCGGTTTCTCGCCATCATGGATTCAATTTGAATTCTCCTATAGATGCGTTGGGTCGTAGTCTTCCCATAGTAGCCGAGGCCGCCAATCAGGGCCATATTGACAGCTGCCGCTGCAAGAAGTCCCAGCATAGCCCCGGCCTTGCCCCGGCCAATCTTTTCTTTAAATTTCTTTCTGCGGCCCGCGAGAATCGCCTCGTTGGTTCTGCGAATACCCTGCCAGTCAATTTTCTTCCGCATCTGTACACCGGCCTGCCAAAGTCCTTTTGTGACAATTCCCACCGGAACGAGCCCCAAAAAGATAAGGATAGCGAGCAGAAGCCCAACGGCCAGAATATTAATCTGTGCTGCCTCCTCAAACAAGGAGCTCAACAGATTTAAGGCAGCTTCCCACATATGCGGCCCAACCGTAACAACAAGATCTCCCCTTCCCATGGCCTTATAGCAGATGAATGGCAGCCACATTGCCGCAATGGGGAAGGCGGCCAGAACCGTTACGTACCGGATATTCCATACCAGGAACCGCGCCGCTTCAACCACTGCAAAAGACAGATAAAACGGCAGGTTTACCAGCTTAAACAGCAGGCTTGCAAAGAAGGAAAGTTTCTCGCCCTCTGCCGCGCTGCCAGAGGCCTTGCTGCGCTCTGCAGTACTTTCTCTCTCAGAGGTTTTGCGGTTCCCGGCCCGTTCCTTCCTGCCAGAGGCTTCGCGGCTCTTCTGTACGGATCTCTCTGCATGCTCCTGCTGCTGCGCTCCTCTACCGGAGTTCTTTGCCTGCCGCAGCAGCTTCTTTATATTGTCATCCGTAATACCAAAGTTCTCGTATACAGGAATAAAATATTTTACCAGAAAATCCTCAAAGCCTGTAAAATGATAGGATTGGCCTTCCAGCTCATACAGCTGACGCAGAGTACTCTCCTTAGGGGACATGAGTTTCTGCATGTAGGGTGTAAATTTATGATAGCGGATCAAAAAAACAAATTTTTCATAGTTGTCAGAGACATCCTTCTGTTTCAAAAGACCGGATAAGCTATTGAACAGATCCCGCAGCGGTTCAAATTCATGCCTTCCCTCCTGGGTGTACGCAAACACAGTTTGCAGCTGCTGGCCCACATACGCGGACAAGTCTTTCTGTGTACGGCAGGCGTCCAGTTTGAGGAATACATCCATAGGCGACTCCACATCCGGGAACTTCTGGCATACCTTACCGCTCTGCCTGGCCTGCTCCTGATACCGGAAGCAGCGGTGCAGCTCAAAAAGGGTCTGATCGGAGAAATGCGAAACAATGATGCGGCTTCCCTTGCCGGTCTTTCTTTTGTTTTCCTCCTCTTCTTTGTCTTTTTCCAGGGTCTTGGATGTAAGTTTGGGCAGATGGAACTCATCCTCCAGCATCTGTATGACAGCCTTCTTATTCTTCTTTCGATCTTTATAATAATCGAAGAAAAATTGGGCTTCTGACTGCCCAATCTTTCCCGAGGAAGAAATAATTGTAAAGTATTGCCTGGCAAATTCCAGAAATTGTGCCGCCCCGTCTCTCCCTTGGCCACTGGCAAAAAGGGCTTTTAACAGGGCGGGATTTCTCAACACAGCCTCATAGGCATCCGCGCGGGAGAGCTGCTCCTTTGCAGCCTCTTTCTTGTCCTCTCTGGTGCCGCGGATAATGGACTCCCATTTTTTCCTTTTTTCTGCCAGCAGCTCCTCCAGTTTTTTTGAGGAGATATCCGGCGATGGAATCTTATACTCTTTTATCAAATCGATCTTTTCAATATCAAATCCGTATTTTTCCAGGATTTCTTGTCTAACGTCCGCCATCTTCCCTATTTTGTACCTTCCTATGATCGTTTCAGCATGCTTCCCAGCATCGCCTCATGCATCTTAAAGTTTTTGTCAGCAACACTTTTGCAAATGGCTTTTGGAATACAAAGAATCAGCTGCATAATACCCCAAAATATATTATTAATAGGCCGACGGAGATGAAATGCTATCGCAAAGGCGATAGCTGTCCTCGCCGCCCGGGACAAAAACTCCATAAAGCTCTCCTGAAACGCCTGGATATTCCACATCCCTGCAGCCGCCAACACCAACACTATCAAAAAATAGGATAAAATGCGGGATGCGGATTTCGCCATTTCCTCTATAAGGATCTCAAGCCCCCGAAAGACGATTCCCAGCAAAAAAAAGGGAATCGCCAGCATCCCGCAAATTAAATCGCTTATCAGTCCCATAAGCACCTCCTATTCTACGGTCGCGCTGCGCAGGCGGAGGGCTGCTTTTTCCTTTTCCCGCACTGTCATCTGGCTGCCAAGGCGGAAGGTAGTGTCCAGCATCGAGTGGGCGTACATTTCCTCCGCCGTAACATGGAGGAGTCCTGAATTGTCAATCACAAAGCGCACCGCAAGCGTTGTATTCTGGGGAACCGCCCGCTTAAATTTCATCTCTATGGACGTCAGGGGCGCCTGATCCTCAAATTCCTCAAAGGGGATGTACTCCTCCATTCTTCTGGATTCAAATATCTCCAGGCATATTTTCGTCTGATCTTTGCCTGCCGTCATAAATTCCCTGGTAATCTGTGCCGGCAGCGGCATATTGCACAACACCATGTTGGTAATGTGAAAAGCATCGGTGCTCCCTGTATTCAGCGTCTTTATCCCGTAGCTCCTGGACAGTACGTTTCGTATGGCCAGCTTCCCGCTGCCTCTTCTTCCGACGGAAAGCTTTCCAAACTCCTGCTCCAGCGCACCGCCTCTTCGCAGATCCTCCTCGGCAAGCATTTCAGCAGACACTCCGGCTTCCCTTGCCCTCTCCTCCATGAATACTTTAAAGTCCTTCTTCCGGGCGGCTG
>CALWMT010000133.1 GCA_944382045.1 uncultured Enterocloster sp.
AGGTAGACAAGGGATGCGATCCAAAGATATTCATACCATTTTCTCTTCACAGCTCCACCTCCCGTATAACAATCACAAATGCCTTTTTCCTTTTTTTCATGCAAAAAAGCCTCCCTGTTTTTAAACCATTATACAAACAGGGAAGCTTTTTTATTGTAACATTGTCACCAAATAAATCTGTCGTAATTAATCAATGAAAAGCTGCGTCCAATATCCGATGCCTGACGCGCTCTCTGCATAGCCCACACCAATTTGACGGAAGCTGGGATTTAAAATGTTCGCCCTGTGGCCAGCGCTGTTCATCCAGGCTTCCATCACCTGCGCCGGGGTTTTCTGCCCATAGGCAATGTTCTCTCCGCTCACCGCAAAGCTGGCTCCCGCCTCTGTCAAAGCAGTGGAAAAGCTGCTTCCATTCGGCCGGGTGTGGGAGAAGGATGTCTGAATCTCCCGCGCCCGCACTGCCGCTGCCTTTTCAGCCCCCGTATGTACCGTAAGCGGAGAAAGACCATTCCTTGCCCGCTCCTCATTCACCAGCTCTGCCACCTGTCTGGCAAAGGAAAGCGCCTCGCTGTCCTGATCTGCATCCCCGCCAGGAAGCTCCTCCTCCGGCTGATCTGTATCCGGCAGAATGGGCCGGTTTCCCTCCGGGCGGTCCGCATCTGGAAAAATGGGCCGGTTCCCTTCCGGGCGGCTTCCTTCCGGCCTCTGTACACAGTTCTCTCCTCCGGCAATCTGTCCAATCTGGTTCAGGATGTCCTCGAGATTACAGAATGCATCCCGGCTGCTTCCCACCACCAGGGCAGTTCCCCTTCCCGGAAGCTGGAAGGACGCAGGTATCGCATAAGAGGTTACTGGGGACATGGCCGCTATGCTCAGAGCCGCCATGCCCGTCATTGCCAAAACATTCACTTTCTTCATGGTTATCTCTCCTATTGTTACATAAATATTACATTTCTGTTACATCGATATCATAACACATAAATCCTGGCAATGTTATAGAGGATTATTGGCAGTTCTTCCAAGGATTGTCAGGCAAAGGCTGTCAGCTCCGCTTCATGGCCTCCAGTATCTGGCGGGCATCTGCCCCCTGCACCTTGGCCGCCGCGTCACATACCTTTTTTACAAAGGATGGCTCCGCGTGCAGATTTTGCGCGATCCACTCAACACTCTCCTCTGCGCTCCTTAGGCGAAGGATACGGGCAATCAGAAAAAGCTCCGACCGGGTATCCATCGCTTCCGGCGCCTTTCCCGCCGGCGCCTGCGGCTCACCAGAGCCCAGAAGCTCAGCCGCAGACTCTGATTCCCCGGCACGCCTCCCATCGGATCGGGCCACGCTTCTTTCCTTCTCCCTCTTGTAACGCTTCTGCCGCTTCTCATACCGGCTCTCCTTGGCCTTATCCCTCTGGGAAATGGCATCACTGCGGGTACCGTATCCCTTCTCGAGCCAGATGGGCTCCAAGGTCCAGGAGCCATTTTCAATGGTCATCACGGCCAAGGACAGGGGAAGGGTAAAGCGCTTAAAGCCGCAGCCTCCAGGATTGAGCCACAAGCGTCCGAAAACCTCCTCCTGCTGGTACATATGGGAATGGCCAAAGACCACCACCTGAACATCCTTAAGATCGCTGGGCACATCCTGGCGCTTGTGGGCCATAATAAACTTCACTCCGCCCACGGAAAATCGCTTAACCCCTGGCAGACCCCCGGCCCAGACCCCCCGGTCATTGTTTCCCCGCACCGCATAAAGGGGCCACTTCGATGAAAGCTTATGGTACAGAAGCTGGCTGTCAAAATCGCCGGCATGAATCACCACATCACAGGTGGACAGCACCTCCTCCACCTCCGGCCGCAGAACCCCATGCGTATCCGCCAGCACTGCCGCGCGTATCGGCTCTCCTGTCATCCTATTCCTCCTGGCAGACGCGGCTTTTTATTGTTCCCGCAGTCCGAGCCGTTACCAATTATAACCGATTTCTCGGGATTTGCAAGAGAAAAACCGGCTGTAAATTCAGCCGGCCTTCTCTGCCCTCGGATAATAAATGCGTTCGCTGTTTACGTACTCTTCTTCTTTTCTCTGCCGTCCCAGAAGCTGCCGCATTTGATTCAAGGTATTCCGATTTCCCTTCTCACTAAAAAAATCCACTACTGATTTATAATATAGGACCGTGTCCTTATTCTCCCTGCGCCACCGGCGGCTTTTCTGAAGTCTTGCCGCTGCCCGGTTCCTCTCAGCAGCATTTTGCGCAAGCTCCACCTCATGGAGCAGGTCCTGGACACGCTTGTCCTCCCTGCTCACTTCATCGTACGCGATTCGGTAAGCGCGCTCACATTGATCGATAAAATTTAAAAACTCTGCAATCTGCTCTGAGGGCTTTGGTTCCTTTTTCTTCATCCGCATTTTCTCCCCCCTGTGCTGTATAACCCTATTGTAGTGCACATGGATAAAAAATGCAATAGGCGCATTTTGTATACATGCACTCTTACGCAAGTTCGTTATATGCCGCATCATCCACCGGCCCACACCACTCGTTCGAGGCTTCCTCGCCGGGTACCTCCACCGCAATGTGGGAGAACCAGCTGTCCTTTTTGGCTCCGTGCCAGTGCTTGACCTCTGCCGGAATAGTAATGACCATACCGGGTGTCAGGCTGACGGCCTCCTTCCCTTCCTCCTGGTACCATCCCTCTCCTGCGGTGCAGATCAGGATCTGTCCTCCTCCCCTCTTGGCATGATGGATGTGCCAGTTGTTGCGGCAGCCAGGTTCAAAGGTGACGTTAGCCAGAAACACCGGACATTTGCCCGCCTCCGTCAGCGGATTCAGATAGGAATTGCCGATGAAATACTGGGCATAGGCAGTATTTGCATTTCCTAGGCCGAATATATTTTCTCTGTCAAACTGTTCTTTATCGTTGGTACGCATTTTATGATCCTCCTGTTATAAATTTAAAACCAAAGCTGCATTCCTGATTACAAGATCAGGCCAAGTCTTCTCAGCCACGGCTCTATGGAACTGGTATCATTGACTCTCTGGCCTTCCATTACATTCGCACCGGGGCAGCTCTCCCGGATCTCTCCAAGACTTGCTGAGATCCCGCTGCTTCTGCTGGTGCAGAAGGGAACCACGGTCTTTCCGGACCAGTCATAGGCCTCCAAAAAAGTCAATACGGGGCGGGGCGCATAGCCAAACCAGATTGGGTAGCCCACATATACTGCATCATATTGGCCCATATCCTCGATCGTTGTGGTAACTGCCGGTCTTGCATCCTGATCCAGCTCCTGCTCCGCTCTGCTTAACGTATCCGAATAGGAACTCGGATAAGGATCTGCTGCTTCGATCACCATGAGATCTGCCCCGGTCAATTCCTGGATCCGCCTGGCTGCGCTCTCTGTGGTTCCGGTACGGGAAAAATAAACAACCAGGGAGCTGGCCTCTCCGGTATGCGTTGGAGAGGCAGGAAGTGAAACTGTCTGTGTCATTACAACGCCATTCTCTGCCCACGCACCATCTCCATTCACCTGATAGCCATCCGGCGTCATAGTGCCGGCCGCCATCCAGCCCTCATTGTCAAAATAATAGCACTCCGCTGTGCCGTCCCGATTTCCATCAATCCACTGCCAGCCGCCCGCAGCCCAGGTCCCGTCTTCATTGTCATACCACCAGCGATTCTCATTGGGGGCGGCTCCTGTTCTCCATACTCCGGCAAAGGCGGTCATGGACATGAGAATGCTCATCACCATGACCATCAAAAATAAAGCTTTCTTTTTCATTTTACATTTCTCCCTTCATACATTCAAAACTGCTTGTCCGCCATTTTTATTATAAAATTATGTTTACTAAGAGCCCTGTTACAAATGAAAATACCATTATAAAAGCAAGGTACATTAAGAAATGTTCCGCACCGAGGACGATCTTAAGCGCTCCCAGATTCGTGATCTTTGTTGCAGGCCCCGTCAGCATAAAGGACACCGCGCTCCCCACGCTCATCCCCTCAAACAGCCATTGCTGCAAAAGCGGGATAGTCCCTCCGCCGCAGGCATAAAGCGGCACTCCAATGGCGGCGGCCATCAATACTCCAAAAGCCTCGTTGCCTCCGAACAGTGAGGTTATAAAATCTGCCGGCACATAACGCTGAAACAAGGCTGAAAGAAGCACACCAAATAAAAAGTAAAGTCCCGTAGCCTTTACATTCCTCCACAGATTTTTCAGGTAACGCAGCATAAGGTTCGGATCCGTATCCCTGCTTTTAGGCTCCTCAAAGCCAGTAAAATCGAAAAATGGCCTGTCCTTAAAAAAAACGCGGAGAAGAAGTCCGGCAGCTATGCCGCAGGCAAGACAGGAGATGATGCGCACCATGAGCACTGCATTTCCCAAAGCGGCACTGTAGACGATCAGCTGAGGATTCAGCAGTATGGAACTCATCATAAATGCAGCCAGCCAGTCATCCTTCATCCCTCCTTTGGAAAAAGATGCCGCTATGGGAATCGTCCCATACATACAAAGGGGCGAGGCGATTCCGAGGGCGCTTGCAGCTATGATTCCGGCGATACCAAGTCCTGTCTTCTGCATGGAATAAAGGGTTCTGTGAATATGCTCCTTGGCAAATACGGACACAGCCGAGCCGATCATCATTCCCAATACCCAATAGCGAAAGATCTGCTGAAGCTGTACGGTAAAATAGTACCAGAGATATACAAATTCTCTCTTCAGGATCTCTGAATCCACGTTCTCTCCTCCTGCACCTTTATCCGGCATATTTCTGTTTCATGATCTCGTTTTCCTGAATCCATTTTTCAATCCATTCCTTGAGCTGTCCGCCGCCGTCTGCAATCACTTCAAGCGGCTCTCTCACATCCGCTTTGGGGCATAGCTTTGCAATATCCTTTCTGAAATCCGCTTTCACTCCCCCGCAATGAGAATAAAAGGGAAGAAGGAGCTTTCCGGAAAGGTCATTCTTATAAAGCCAGGAGACCAAAGGCGGCGCGATGGTCCCGCACCAGTTGGGAGATCCCACAAAAATCACCCGATAGGATGCGGGAGAAGGTGCGCCCGGAAGTAAGGCCGGATGGTATCCATGTTCTACTTCTTCTTTTACCTGCCTGAGGAGCTCAGGGAATGCCATGGGATAGGGCTGCCAGGGGTAGATCTCGCATCTGTCTCCCTTTGTAAGCTCCTGTATGCCCTTGGCGATCCGATGCGTATTCCCAGAATAAGAATAGGAAAGGATCAGGGGCTGGGGATTTAAAATCCTTTGCTTACTTGCCATTTTTATCACGTACCTCTCTGGAAAAGATCAATCCTTTTTCTCTTTTTCAAAGGACATGCACGTTCCGATCACATCTCCCGTCCTCAGATACTCGTAGGTGGGCATTTCAAAAAGCACCGGCTTGAGGACATGATAGTTTACCTTTCCTTCCGGGGTAAGCACCGCTTCCTCCGCATAGGTATTGTCGATGGTGCAGATGAAGCTCTCAAAGCCCTTGGTCTCGTAAATATCCTCCACGCTGCACTCCATCACCACCGGAGCCTCCTTGATCATGGGTACTCCCGCCTCGCTTAAGCTGTACGCAAACAATTGGGACTTATCTTCCTTACTTCCGCTTACGCATCCAGAACGGTCTGCCTTGGGAAGCAGTGCCTCGTCCACGATATTGATGGAAAGCTTCCGGCTTTCTTTAATACCCTGATTCGTATAATGGGCTGCCGCAAGACTGACCATCACATGGTCATGACCGATGATCCCTAAGTGTCCGACTAACAGCCAGTTGGGCTTTCCATTTACCATTGCTCCGACCACTGCCAGGGGAGTGGGATAAAGTGCAAGTGCGTTTCCAATATTCTTCTTCATAATTTAACCTCCATTCGTTTTGCTGTGTTTGCTGCGGTTCAATGCCGAGGCATAGTAAGCGATCCATATGAATGTCCCCATCATGGAAAGATAATCTATATAAAACAGCGGCACCGGTTCATTAAAATCCAAAAATACGAACTGTGTGCGCATGAGCATATAGGTGAGGAGATCCCTGCGGATAAACACGGTCAGGCCGTAGGCGGCTGTCACCGCTCCAAGGATACGGAGAAGCATCTTAACAGCTCCAGAAGCTTCCTTTCCTCCCTTGACTGCCCGCCTTATCATTCCAAGGATCATCCCCCAGTGAAGTCCCAGATGCAGAGACATCAGCACAAAGCCCCAATAGGAGGACGCCATGTGCAGAAGCCTTGCAAGGGACAAACTGCCATGGAGGCCAAGGAAGGCAAATACATGGTTCGAGAGCATGATCCCGCTTATCATGAGGCCAAGCATATCGGCAAACAGCAGGATGTCTATGACAAGCATAAGGATGCGGGAAGGATTGTATTTTCCCCGAAGCAGGCTTTTATGCCAGCTTCCGTTCAGCAGATGATGGAGAATGAATAAGGCAGACATTCCTGCTCCTGCCCATTCGTGGGCAGCATCTCCCCAGAACTGGTATCCCATTAAAAAGAGCAGCAAAAGCGTCATCAGGATATCAATTACAATTTTAAAGATTGCTTTCGGCTTCACGCATCCGCCTCCTTTCCCGCCTTATCTGGAAAATCCAAGGCCGGTCAGCCATTCGGTGATGCGGTTCTGTGCATCTGGCAATTCACTTTCCGTAAGATCGAGTCCTTCCAGGATCTCTGCTCCGGCGGCGCTTTCCTCGATCCTGGAAAGGCTTCTTCCAAAGCCGCCGCTGGCGCTGGTATTAAAGGGGATCAGTGTCTTTCCTGTCCAATCATAGCTCTCCAGGAACGTATAAACTGTCATCGGTGCATCACTCCACCAATTAGGATACCCCACAAAAACCGTATCATAGCTGTCCCAATTTTCCACCTGAGCCGCA
This sequence comes from uncultured Enterocloster sp., assembly GCA_944382045.1. Classification (GTDB taxonomy): domain Bacteria; phylum Bacillota; class Clostridia; order Lachnospirales; family Lachnospiraceae; genus Enterocloster. Next base: position 6,857 of record CALWMT010000133.1, read on the forward strand.
AGCTCCGGGCGGGCATCCTCAGCCTGCTCCTGCTGAGCGATGTCCAAAAGCTCGTCATAGTCATCTGTGTAAGGCGCGGCAGGCGCGATTTCAAAGAGATCCGCGCCGGTTTCCTCTGCGATCATTTGAGCCATCTGCTCCGTATTGCCTGACCAGGAGAAATAGGCGGCTAACACGCCTTCCTCCGAAGCTTCTTCCGGGGCAGCTGTCTCTTCGGAAGCATTTGTATCCGCTGAAGTCTCTGTCTCAGCAGCTGTTTCAGTTACAGCTTCTGTTTCCGCAGATATTTCCTCCGTCGTTTCGGCAGCTGCAGCGCTCTCCATCACTGTGCTTTGGCTGCTGCAGGCCGCAAGAGATAAAGCAAGCGCCGATGATACTATAAATGTTAATAATTTCTTCATGAACCCATCCTCCTCAAACTTTACTCTCTTTGTTTATCTCAGGCAATTTCCCAGATGATAAGCCTGCTGTGGAAACTGCGAAT
>CALWMT010000134.1 GCA_944382045.1 uncultured Enterocloster sp.
CGGTATCCCGTAGCAGTGATGAAAGATCAAATGATACGCTCAAAGTTTCCATCACCCTGTCCCGTCTGGACGGCGATGACGATGACGGCGATTACGACTTGGAAATCAATGATTTAAACTGGGACGAGGACGACGGCACTGCCTACTGGGAGGAGCCGGAGGATGCGGAGCGCTATGAGGTGCGGCTGTACTGCGACGATGATCCAGCTACATCCGTGAAGACCACCTCGGATGACAGCTATGATTTTTCCAGCGAGTTTACGGGGAGCGGCGATTATTATTTCCGGGTGCGCGCTGTGTACAATTCCTCCCACAAGGGAAGCTGGGAGGAGTCAGATGTGCTGTCTGTCACCTCCAGTGAGGCGAGGGATATCCGTGAGAACGGCGGAGGCTCCTCCTATTACAGCTCCAGCAGCTACACAAGCGGGGGCCCCGGCGTGGCACAGAGCTCCAGCACGGGCGCATGGCTTCTGGATTCCGTGGGCTGGTGGTACTGCAATCCGGATAAGACGTACCCGGTAAGCCAGTGGCAGCTCATCAACAATTACTGGTATTATTTCAATGAAGCGGGCTACATGGTCACGGGATGGATCCTGTGGAACAACAAATGGTACTACTGCCAGCCCAGCGGAGAGATGCTGGCCAACACCACAACCCCGGATGGCTATTATGTGGGTGCGGACGGGGCCTGGATCCCGTAAGCGGATTCTCCGCCTGCGGGAGGCAGACAGCGCCTGTGTGCGCAGATGGAGGCAGGACCAGAACCGGGCATGAAGGCAGGCCCCAGGGCATATATTTCTATGAGGATGCGACAGGGGGCCTGCGCAGATGAATATTTATGTCGTGAAGGCTGGGGACACCGTGGATGCAATTGCCGCATCCCAGAATATCCCCGCGGAACAGCTTATTTGGGAGAATCAGATAGAGTATCCCTACCGCCTGGCCATAGGCCAGGCTCTTTTTATTGGGAATGGGGCGGATGCCAGCCGGCGGCCGCTGTACAGCTTTGGCTATGCCTATCCCTTTATCAGCGCCCAGACGCTGGAGGAGACACTGCCCTATCTGACAGACCTGTACGTATTTTCCTATGGATTTACGGAGGAGGGAAATCTCGTGTACCCGGCAGCTGACGATCTGTGGATGACGGAGCTGGCGGGCAGGGCCGGGGTGCGTCCCGTCCTCACCCTGACGCCGCTGGATTCCAGCGGCCGCTTCAACAACAGCCTGGTATCCGCTCTGGTGCGGGACCGCAGCCGGCAGGAGCGCTTGATCTGGGAGCTGGGGCAGGCCATGCAGGAGAGAGGCTTCGGCGGCCTGGATTTTGATTTTGAATATGTGCTGGCGGAGGACCGGGAGCGCTATCCGGAGCTTGTGGCCCTGGCAGCACGGATTTTTAATACCTTTGGCTATCCGGTCAGCGCGGCCCTGGCCCCTAAGACATCCTCGGAGCAGCCAGGGATTCTCTATCAGGGCATTGACTACCGCCTTCTGGGGGAGGCGGCGGATCGGGTCATGCTCATGACCTATGAGTGGGGGTACTCCCAGGGACCGCCTATGGCTGTGGCCCCTATCCATCAGGTGCGCCGGGTGGTGGAGTATGCGGTGCAGGAGATTCTGCCGGAAAAGATCAGCCTGGGAATTCCCAATTATGGGTATGACTGGCCCCTTCCCTATGAACGGGGCGTGACCAGGGCCAGAACCCTAAGCCACAGCCAGGCTCTGCAGCTGGCAATTGACTTCGGAGCGGAGATCCATTTTGACGAGACGGCCCAGAGTCCTTGGTTTCGATACTGGCAGTACGGGATCCAGCACGAGGTGTGGTTCGAGGATGTGCGCAGCTATAAGGCCAAGTTTGACCTGATTAAGGAATATGGCTTGGCGGGGGCCGGGTACTGGCAGCTGATGAATTTCTTCCGGGCCGGGTGGCTTCTGCAGGAAAGCATGTTTCTGACAGAGCGCCCTCTGCCGCCATTTTTGGAATTGGACGAAAAAAATACGCAGAATCCCCTTTGCCAAACGCCTGATTTTCATGTATCATAAATATAGAGCGGCAGCAAATGAACACAGGGAGGTATTTGGATGAAGCAGGGGAAGGGATTATTTGGCCAGGGAATGATGAGCAGAGGACAGAAGTTTTTGCTCCTTTCGCTGATTCCTATCTATTTTATGTTTATCGGCCTGTTTCTCCAGCCGCTGGATACGATTCTGCCTGGCATTATCCGGCTGATTCGGGAGCCGGACTTTTTGATTACGGATTATTTTGTAGTGGGAGGCGTGGGAGCGGCGCTGATCAATGCCGGTGTTCTGACCCTGATGAGCATCGCCATTGTCTATTTTCTCGGCATGGATATGACGGGACATACCATAACCTCTGCCTGTCTGATGTTTGGATTTTCCCTTTTTGGCAAGAACCTGCTGAATATATGGGCGATTCTGGCAGGAGTCTATCTCTATGCCTGGTTTCACAGAACACCGGTGCAGAGATATGTATATATCGGCCTTTATGGGACCAGCCTGTCGCCCATTATTACAGAGATGATGTCCGTAGGCAATCTGCCCCTGGCTGGGCGCATAGCGACTGCCCTGGCGGTGGGCTGCGTGATCGGATTTTTCCTGCCGCCTCTGGCTACCAGCGTGCATTTTGCCCACAGGGGCTATTCCCTGTACAATGTAGGGTTTGCCTCGGGAATTATCGCCACGGTAATTGTGTCGCTGATCAAATCCTTTGGATTCGAGGTAGAGTCGCGCCTGATCTGGGGGACGGGATTTAACCGGCAGTTTGCCTGCTATCTGGGGATTTTGTTTGGAGGAATGATGCTGGCGGGATTTCTGGTGAAGGGGAAAGCGATCGTTCCTGCCTATCTGAGAATTCTAAAGAGCAGCGGCATCAGCGGCACGGATTATCTGAAGGAGGAGGGCGGTGCTGCCGCCATGTTCAATATGGGAGTCAACGGCCTCTTTGCCATGCTCTGCGTTCTGGCAGTGGGAGGGGAGCTGAACGGCCCTACCATCGGAGGTATATTTACCATTGTGGGATTCAGCGCCACAGGCAAGCATCTGCGCAATATTCTGCCCATTATGCTGGGGGTGTATCTGGCAAGCTTTACGAAGACATGGAGCATCAATCAGCCCTCGCCCCTTCTGGCGCTGCTGCTCTCCACCACGCTGGCCCCTGTGGCCGGCACGTTTGGCGCGGCAGCGGGGATTCTGGCAGGGTATCTGCATTCCTCCGTGGCACTGAATGTGGGAATTGTGTACGGAGGCATGAATCTGTATAATAATGGCTTTGCAGGAGGTATTGTGGCGATTTTCCTCGTGCCTGTAATCCAGTCCATCAGCGACCGGAGGGCGAAGGCCAAGGGAGGAATTTCCCTCTGAGAGTGTCTGCTGACAGGGGAGGCTTAGGGAGCCAGGATGGTCACGGCCATCTGATTGGGGAGGCAGACGATGGTGTCCCCGTCCAGGCTCTTTTTTCCCTGCTTTACGCAGAGCTTGTCCGGGCAGTCCGCCTGGCTGCACCAGATTTCCCCGTCCCTTATGATCAGATGGTTGTGCCCGCCCTGAGGGCTCTCCACGTCCAGCTCCTGGTCCCGGCTCAAGTCAAGCTGGGCCACGATCCGGCTGCCCGAGGTGATCTGGGCGGCGGCGGCGGGGGCGCGGCCCTTGTTGTATAGAAGGATGGCGGCGGCAGCAAGCAGGATAAGGGCTGCCAGGATGAGATCCCGTTTTTTTATCATATTCATAGGCGTTTTCCAGCAGGCATCCAGCCAGGCGGTCTGGACATCTGCAATCCTTTCTGTCTGAGAAAATTTGGGTTCTGCAAACAGGCCCATTGTACCACAGGAAGGAATGGGAGACAAGGGAGGCAGATGGAATTATGAACCGTACGAGAAGGACAGCCCTCTACGGGCTTTTTATTGCCCTGGCCTTTGTGCTGGGATATGTGGAGAGCCTGCTCCCCGTCTATCTGGGGGCGCCGGGGGTGAAGCTGGGCCTGGCGAATCTGGTGACCGTGACCATCCTCTATTCCCTGGGCGCAGGTCCGGCGGCGGCGGTGAATCTGGTGCGGATCCTCCTTACAGGATTTACCTTTGGAAATATGTCATCGGTGCTCTTCAGCGTGGGAGGCGCGGCTCTCAGCCTCCTCGTCATGGCGGCCTGCAGGCGGTTTGGCCTCTTTGGCATCGTGGGGGTGAGCATCCTGGGAGGGGTGTTCCACAACATTGGACAGTTCCTGGTGGCGGCCTTTGTGGTGAAGACCTTCGGGGTATTTGCCTATCTGCCGGTGCTGCTGGCAGCGGGCTGCGGGGCCGGCGCGGCCATCGGCCTGCTGGGCGGAATTATCACGGAGCGGATCCGGGGGCTGTGGGAGAGCGGCGTCTGACGGACCGTATAAAATCAGCAGGTTTGTGAAGAAAATAGCATTGCCATATGGCCGGTTCGGGGGTACAATGAGAGGGAATGATTAGAAATAAAAGGGGGAACTACAGATGATTTACGACGCAATAAGCCGCCTGGTGAATTACGGGCTGGAAACAGGACTTATCGCAGAGGAGGATGCCATCTATGCCAGGAACCAGATCCTGGAGGTTATGGGCATGGACGAGTATGAGGAGCCCGCAGGGGATGTGGAAACCGGGGAGCTGGAGGACATTCTCAGGGAGCTTTTGGATTACGCCCACGAGACAGGGGTTTTGGAAAATGACAGTGTGGTTTACCGGGATCTCTTTGACACCCGGCTGATGAACTGTCTGATGCCCAGGCCCAGCGAGGTGGTTCGGGAGTTCTGGAAGCACTACGAGAACTCGCCCCAGGAGGCCACGGATTTTTATTATAAGCTGAGCCAGGATTCCGACTACATACGGCGCTACCGCATCCGCCGGGATATGAAGTGGACCACCAAGACCCGCTACGGCACGCTGGACGTGACGGTGAATCTGTCCAAGCCGGAGAAGGATCCCAAGGCCATCGCGGCGGCCAAGCTGGCCAAGCAGAGCGGCTACCCCAAGTGCCAGCTCTGTATGGAGAACGTGGGCTACGCGGGCCGGGCCAACCATCCCGCCAGGAACAACCACCGGGTTATTCCCATCACCATCAACGGAAGTGAATGGGGATTCCAGTATTCTCCCTATGTGTATTACAATGAGCACTGCATTGTGTTCAACGGGGAGCATGTGCCCATGAAGATTGACAAGGCTGCCTTTCGGAAGCTGTTTGATTTTATCAAGCAGTTCCCCCACTATTTCCTGGGCTCCAATGCGGATCTGCCCATCGTGGGAGGCTCGATTTTAAGCCATGATCATTTCCAGGGCGGCCACTACACCTTTGCCATGGCCAAGGCGCCTATTGAGAAATGGTTCTCTATGGAGGGCTTTGAGGATGTGGAGGCAGGCATTGTGTTCTGGCCCATGTCTGTGCTGCGGCTGCGGGCCAAGGATCCGGACCGGCTCATTGAGCTGGGAGATAAGGTGCTGGGGGCCTGGAGGGCCTATACCGACGAGGAGGCGTTTGTTTTCGCGGAGACCGACGGGGAGCCCCACAACACCATCACTCCCATTGCCCGGAAGGTGGAGGACACCTATGAGCTGGATCTGGTGCTGCGCAACAATATCACCACCGAGGAGTTCCCCCTGGGGGTGTATCATCCCCACCAGGATCTGCATCACATCAAGAAGGAGAACATCGGCCTCATCGAGGTGATGGGCCTGGCAGTGCTTCCCTCCCGGCTGAAGGAGGAGTTGAAGACACTGGGCGAGTATATTGCGGAGGGACGGGATATCCGCAGCAATGGGTCCATCGAGAAGCACGCGGACTGGGTGGAGGAGTTCCTTCCCGCCTATAAGGAGAAGGGAATCGCTGTCACTGCGGAGAATGTGGATGAGATCCTGAAGGAAGAGGTCGGCCACGTGTTCGCGCGGGTTCTGGAGGACGCGGGCGTGTACAAGTGCGACGAGGCGGGCAGGAAGGCCTTTGGCAGATTTCTGGCTAGCGTGGGGTTTGAGGAAAAGGAATGATTCGGAACCCTTACCCTTATTTGCTAAGGGTTACATATAGGAGACAGAGGAGGACAAGAATATGCTTGACGAGAGATGGGTATTTCACAAGGATGTAACGCCGGGATTCGGCGGAGAGGGCGTCACCCGGCGGGTGCTGGCCTACAGCAAGGATTTGATGTGCGTGGAAAATACATTTGAGGAAGGCGCGGTGGGCGCGCTTCACCACCATCCCCACACGCAGATCACCTACGTGGTCAGCGGTGAGTTTGATTTCACCATCGACGGGGAGACCAAGACCGTGCGGGCTGGAGATACTATGCTGAAGCTCAACGGCGTGGAGCACGGCTGCGTGTGCAGGAAGGCAGGGATCCTTCTGGATATATTCAATCCCATGCGGGAAGACTTTGTGTAAGCGGATATAAGGTTTGACAGCGCGCAAAAAACATAGTATAATCCTGAGCGTAAAGGCAAGGGCGTCTTTGAGCGGTTTGAACTCAGAGACGCCCTTTTGCCGTGCGCCTGGCGGTGTGCCCGGCGGCGAACGTTTCATGCGGGAGGAATTGTCTATGCGGAAAGAACAGGACGTACATGTGATGCAGGTGGAATCGGAGATCCATGAGGAATGCGGGGTATTTGGCGTGATAGCGCCTGAGCCCTGCGATGTGGCGGGCATTTCGTATTATGGCCTGTACGCTCTTCAGCACAGGGGCCAGGAGAGCTGCGGCATTGTGGTAAATGATGACGGCGTGTTTGTCTCCCATAAGGATGTGGGGCTTGTAAGCGAGGTCTTTTCGCCGGATATTTTGTCCCATATGCCGAAGGGCACCATGGCCGCAGCGCACACCCGCTACGGGACCACCGGAGGGACCAGCAGGAACAACTGTCAGCCCATCGAGGTCAATCACCAGAAGGGACGGATGGCTTTGGCCCACAACGGCAATCTCAGCAATGCCGCCGAGCTGCGAAGCGAGCTGGAGCTTAGCGGAGCCATCTTTCACACGACCAGCGATACCGAGACCATCGCCTATATTATCACGAGGGAAAGGCTTCGGTCCTCTTCAATCGAGGAGGCAGTAAGCCGCGCGATGAATACTCTGGAGGGTGCGTATTCTCTGGTTCTGATGTCGCCGCAGAAGCTGATCTGCGCCAGAGATCCCTATGGCTTCCGTCCTCTGTGCTATGGCAGGACTGCCGATGGGATATACGTGGCCGCCTCGGAAAGCTGTGCGGTCAAGGCAGTGGGAGCTGAGGTCATACGGGATGTAAT
>CALWMT010000135.1 GCA_944382045.1 uncultured Enterocloster sp.
GTAGCTGGCATGTTTGCCGGCAGGCATATCCGCTTTGCGGAAGCTGTCCATACATCCGGAGGAATACCCAAGTGGCTGAAGGGTCTGGCTTCGAACACCAGTAGGTCGGCAGCACCGGCGCAAGGGTTCAAATCCCTTTTCCTCCGCTTGCGAAAATCCCTGCACTTACAGGAAGGCTGTGTAAGTGCAGGGATTTTTTGTACGTCCGGCTCTGCGCGCTTCTCACAGGCGGCAGACCGGGCGGGCGCATCCCGCCGTTTCCCGGCATCTGCCGCCGCACCGATCAGAGCTTCCCCGTCACTTCCTCAGGGATCGTAAATTCCACGGCGCCCATATACCCCGGGGCCACCTCATACTCGTCAAATGTGATGACCAGCTGCCCCTGGCTGTCAAGGTAAAAGCTCTCATCTCCGGAAAGTCCCTTAAAATCCATCTCCGGCGTATCGCTTTGGTAGAAGTACATGACGGACTCGTCCGCAGCCATCTGCGCGGCCATCTGGGACTTGATGCTTTCGCTGACAGCCGTGAGGCGGGCGGGATCATTTCCCAAAAGCTCCGCCAGGGTGATCACCTGTCCGGTGGATTTGTCAACGGTGAAAATTTTTACAAATTCCGTCCCGCTGGCCATGACAAGCGTGGTGTTGATCCGCAGGGACAGGTACCTGTCATTGTCTGTGACTACCTCGTAGGAGGAGGTCAGGGAATAGTTTCCCTCGCCCTGGGAGGCAGCGAGATCCTGCTCATACATGCGGATCAGGGACTGGGCGTACTCCTCGATGGAAATATTGACCTGGGGCGTTTCCGTCCCTTCCTGGCCCTCCACCTTGGGAATCTGGATATCCGCCTCGAAGTGGTTGGTCTGATCCTTATAGGTGTCAAGGGTCACAACCCGGGCGATTGCCCCGATAACCGGGATCCTTTCCATGGCGTTTGCGACACTGGGGCTCACGTTCACCAGGAGAACCATACAGGCAGCAGCGGCGGCCCCTGCGGCGGCTGTCCGCCCAAGCAGCCGGACAGCAGAGCGTCTGCGGTTCTCGCGCTTGGCCTGGGCGATGCCGGCAAGCATCCGCTCCCGTGCCTCCCTGGGGACGGGAATCTGCTCATATTCATTCTTCAGAGATACAACGGTATCAGAAATTTTCTCTTTCATAAATTGACTCCTTTCTGTGGGACTGAAATGGGAGCGCTGCCGTCCGACAGGCAGGCCCGCAGCTTTTTGAGTGATCGATAGAGCCTGGCTTTCACTGTGCTGGTATTTTCCTCCAGGACTCCAGCGATGTCCTCCAGCTTCATGTCTTCAAAATAGCGCAGAATCAGAACGGCGCGGCTCTTCTCGTCCAGGCAGCCGAGCACCTGGCGAAGCTCCATTTCCCCGTAGCATTCCTCGGAGGGAATCTCAGGGAGCACCTCGGCAGCGGATTCCCGGCTCCGCCTGCGCAGCAGATCCAGGGAGGTGTTGATCACCACCCGGTAAATCCAGGTGGACAGGTACTTAGCCTGGCGGACCCTTCCGCAGTCACGGATGACCTTATAGGCGCTCTCCTGGACCACATCCAGAGCGTCCTCCTTGTTTTGTACATAGCTGTATGCCAGGCGGTAAAATTTTTCATATTCTGTGGTGAGTATGCGTTCAGCCTCAGCGGTATTTGCTTTGGCGTCCATAGGCTGGCCTCCTTTCTATTCCCTTTTTAAGGGCTTCTGATGATTAGACGCAGGAGATGGCAAAATAGTTGCAGACTGTATCTCAGTATAAATGCCGCAGGAAAAGAGCACAAGACTGGATTGAGTTTTATGCAGAATAATGCTATAGTTTTAGTAGCCGGTACAAATACGGCGTCTGGAGATCAAATACACGTTAGGAGAGGGACTGCCCTTATGGATAAAGAGAGAAAAAGCATGGCAGAGCTGGATCCGGAGGAGCTTGCGCGGATTCGAAGGGTTACTCTGGGGGGGGAGACGAGTGAGGACACAGAGGGGGCCAAATCCCGCAGGGCCCGCCAGTCCGCTTCCCGCAGAAGCAGAAAAAGGGGGAGCGCCAGAGGGAAGAGCCGCGGGGGGAGCGGCGTCCCATTGGGCGGCCTGTTTCTTGCGCTGATGCTTGGAATAGGAGCTGGACTTTCCGGAGGGTATTATATGTGGGGCTATGAAAAGCCCTATGTGGTGGATTTAAAGGCAGTGGAGGTGCCGTCCTGGGTGGAGCAGGATTTTATACGGAAAAATATATTTTCCCGCCCGGATGTGACCATCCAGCGGGTGAACAATATTGTAATCCACTATGTGGCCAATCCCGGAAGCACAGCCAGGGGCAATAGAGACTACTTTGACAGTCTGGCGGACCAGGATCCCCAGGCCGGCGGAACCTCCTCCAGCAGCCATTTTGTGGTCGGCCTCGACGGGGAAGTGATTCAGTGCATGCCTGTGGACGAGATGGCCTACGCCAACAGTCCGAGAAACAGCGATACGATTTCCATAGAAAACTGCCATCCCGATGAGACCGGCGCATTTACCCAGGCCACCTATGATTCCCTGGTAAAGCTCACCGCCTGTCTTTGCGATCAGCTGGACTTAACCTCCAAGGACGTGATACGCCACTACGATGTAAATGGGAAGGAGTGCCCCAAGTATTATGTGGATCACGAGGAGGAGTGGGAGCGGTTTAAACAGGATGTGGACCAGGCGGTAAAGAGCAGGGCCTGGGAGAACGGGCCAGAGGGAGCCTGAGAGGACTAGGCGGAAAATATAGAGATAACAGGAGATGCGGAGGCATACCCGGAGGAGACGAGGGAGGCCTTCGCATTTTTTACCGCACAAGAATTCAAAAAATATGAACAAAATATAAAAATTTTTTGAATAAATATAATTTTTCTTGTTTTGTACAATAAATTGTGATATTATATAGAAAGTATATGTTTCTTTTGCTTCTGTCGGAACTGTCGAAGCATACAGGTATTCGCCCTGATACCGATCCCATTTTGAGAAAATGCATAGCGTACAGCTTCAAGCTCTTAGGTTCAGCATGCAGAATCCGGCCCGCGGCATGTGCCGGTCAGAGCAAAGTGCACATTCTAGGAAGCATGTAACGGTTTGGCACTGTTACCATAATATTTAGCAGGAAAGGTGGTCGATGCAATGGCAGAGCGCAATAATTATTCGGAGGTAACCCCTGAGATTGTACGACTGGCGGAGATGAGCCGGGAGGCGGGCGTGATTGACACCGCCCTTTTTACAAAATATGATGTAAAGCGTGGGCTGAGAGACCTGAACGGAAAAGGCGTTTTGGCAGGACTCACGAATATTTCCGATGTTCGTGCCACCAAGATGGTGGATGGCCAGTCGGTTCCCGCAGAGGGACGCCTTTTTTACAGGGGATACGAGGTAAAGGATCTGATCGATGGCTTTTCAAGGGACGGCCGGTTTGGCTTTGAGGAGGTTACATATCTGCTCCTCTTTGACAAGCTTCCCAATAAAAAGGAGCTGGAGGAGTTCGAAAAGCTTTTGATTTATTATCGGAGCCTTCCCACCAGCTTTGTGCGGGATATCATCATGAAGGCGCCCAGCAAGGACATGATGAATACGCTGGCCCGCAGCATTCTTACGCTGTACGCATATGATGAAGCGGCAGATGATGTGACGCTTCCCAATGTGCTCAGACAGTGTCTGCAGCTGATCAGTCTGTGCCCGCTTCTGTCGATTTACGGCTATCAGGCGTACAGCCACTATCATGACGGACAGAGCTTTTTCATCCATCAGCCGCTGACCGAGGGGTCTATGGCGGAAAATATTCTCCATATCCTCCGCCCGGACAGCTCCTATACGCCCCTTGAGGCAAAGCTTCTGGATATCTGCATGATACTCCATATGGAGCATGGAGGCGGCAATAACTCTACGTTCACCACCCATGTGGTCACCTCCTCCCTGACGGATACCTATTCCGTGATGGCAGCTGCGATCGGCTCCTTAAAGGGCCCCAGGCATGGCGGCGCCAATATCAAGGTGATCAAGATGTTCGAGGATATGAAGAAGGAGGTGAAGGACTGGACGGACGAGGACGAGGTGAGCAATTATCTGGACCGTCTTCTGAACAAGCAGGCCTTCGACAAGGCAGGCCTGATCTACGGCGTGGGCCATGCGGTGTATTCAATCTCGGATCCCCGTGCGGTTGTATTAAAGAAGTTTGTGGAGAGACTTTCTGTGGAGAAGGGACTTCACAAGGAATTTGAGCTCTACAATCTGGTGGAGCGCCTGGCTCCCAAGATCATTGCGGGAGAGCGGAAGATGTACAAGGGTGTCAGCGTGAATGTGGATTTCTATTCCGGCTTTGTATATAAGATGCTGGGACTCCCCATGGAGTTATACACTCCCATATTTGCAATTGCCAGGATGAGCGGCTGGGCCGCCCACCGTCTGGAGGAGCTGGCGAATAACGGAAAGATCATCCGCCCGGCCTATAAGTCAATCTGTGAGGAAAGGGCATACGTAGATTTGAAGGACAGGGCAGAATAGAACAGGAAATCTGTTTTCTGCTGTCCCTCCGATTGAAAAATGGCGGCCTGGGGAGATGACGGCCTAGAGGGGAATCATCTCCGGCCGCCGGCCGTGAAACACAGCATACCAGCGGAAGCCGCATTCCCTCAAAAGGCGCTGGCAGGCATCAAAGCCATATCCCAGATGCTCGGGCGCATGGGCATCGGAGCCGATGGTTATAAGCTCCCCGCCCATTTCCCGATAGCGCTTTAAGATGGAGCTGCTGGGGTTGGGCTGGCTTAGGCCGTATTTTAAGCCGCCGGTGTTGCACTCCAGCGCCCTCCCGTGGTCGATCAGCACCTGGAGGATGGGATCGATCCAATCCTTAAAGGCCTCGTAGGAATAGGCATAGTCCTTGTGGGGGGCATACCGCACCACGTAATCCAGGTGTCCGAAGGAATCAAAATAGGGATAGAAGGCTTTGGCCCGGGCAAGGCTTGCCTCCAGGAAGGAGGTGATGCCCTCCCGTTCCCCGTGGTGCTCCCAGTAAGAAGGGTAATAGGGGTCCATACAGCTTACAAAGTGGCTGGAGCCTATAACGAAATCAAAGGAATCCCGAAACACCTCATCAAACCGCTCAAAATATGCGCCCAGATGGTCCTGGAGCCCCAGCTCAATGCCGATGTTGATCCGGATGCGGTCCTTATATTTTTTCTGGTACGTCTTCATCGCCTTTAAATAGGCGGGAATATCCAATTCAAAGTTGTCCTCACAGAACCAGGAATCATGATCGTGGTGGTCTGTGAAGCAGATTTCCTTCATGCCAAGGCTTATGGCTCTCTCCACCTGGGACCGGACGGAAGCCTTGGAGTCGCCGGAGAAGCAGGTGTGGAGATGGCAGTCGTAGATCATGGAGTGCCTCCTCTTTCAGTCATCAAAAGTATCCATTCGACATTATAATCGGAAAATTCAGGAATGACAAGATAGAGACCCCCCGCTGAAACGAAAAAGATTGGATTTCTGCTGGGCTAGGACATAAAAAACGAAAAAAGGGCTTGCCAATTCAAGGGAAATTGATTACAATGTAGTAAGGTTTATTATATTTTTAACAAACTAGGAGGAATAAAATCATGGCAGTAAAAGTTGCAATTAATGGTTTCGGACGTATTGGACGTCTGGCATTCCGTCAGATGTTCGGAGCAGAGGGCTATGAGGTTGTAGCCATCAACGATCTTACCGATCCCAAGATGTTAGCACATCTGTTAAAGTACGATACCGCTCAGGGCGGATATGCCGGCCACATTGGCGAGGGCAAGCACACTGTTGAGGCGGGCGAGAACTCCATCATCGTAGACGGCAAGGAGATCACCATCTACAAGGAGCCCAAGGCCGCTGACCTTCCCTGGGGAGAGATCGGCGTAGACGTAGTTCTGGAGTGCACCGGCTTCTACTGCTCTAAGGAGAAGTCTCAGGCTCACATCGATGCAGGCGCAAAGAAGGTTGTTATCTCTGCTCCCGCTGGCAATGACCTGAAGACCATCGTTTACAGCGTTAACGAGAAGACCCTGACTGCTGATGACAAGATCATCTCTGCTGCATCCTGCACCACCAACTGCCTGGCACCCATGGCTAAGGCTCTGAACGATTACGCTCCCATCCAGAGCGGCATCATGAGCACCATCCATGCTTACACCGGCGATCAGATGATCCTTGACGGACCCCACAGAAAGGGCGACTTAAGAAGAGCACGTGCCGGCGCTTCCAACATCGTTCCCAACTCCACCGGCGCTGCTAAGGCGATCGGCCTGGTTATCCCGGAGCTGAACGGCAAGCTGATCGGCTCTGCACAGCGTGTTCCGGTTCCGACTGGCTCCACCACCATCCTGACCGCAGTTGTTAAGAAGGAAGGCGTTACCAAGGAAGGCATCAATGCCGCTATGAAGGCTGCTGCCTCTGAGTCCTATGGATACAACGAGGATCCGATCGTATCCTCCGACGTTATCGGCATGCGCTATGGCTCTCTGTTCGATGCAACCCAGACCATGGTATCTCAGATCTCTGATGATCTGTACGAGGTACAGGTTGTTTCATGGTATGACAACGAGAACTCCTATACCAGCCAGATGGTAAGAACCATCAAGTACTTTGCTGAGCTTGGCTGATCTGGCTTAGACTGAGAAGCAGTATTATTTTTCAGGCAGACTCATGGGGGTCCGGTCGTTAGGACCGGGCCCCTTTGTTATGAGCGGCAGGCGGCTGTGCTTTAGGTGCCTGCACGCGGCAGAAAGGAGATTATGTATTATGTTAAATAAGAAGACTGTTGACGATCTGAAGGATTTGCAGGGAAAGAAGGTCCTGGTGCGCTGCGATTTCAACGTGCCGCTTAAGGAGGGCGTGATCCAGAACTACAACCGTATTGACGGTGCCATCCCCACCATCAAGAAGCTCTTAGACCAGGGCGCCAGAGTGATTCTCTGCTCTCACTTAGGCAAGCCCAAGGGCCAGCCCCTTCCCGAGATGAGCCTGGCTCCTGTGGCTCCCGCTCTTTCCGAGCGCCTGGGCGTAGAGGTGAAGTTCGCAGATGATCCTCAGGTGACTGGTCCTGAGACCCAGAAGATGGCTGCGGAGCTCAAGGACGGAGAGGTTCTGCTTCTGCAGAACACCCGCTACCGCGTGGAGGAGACCAAGTTTAAGGATGGAGACGCTGCCTCTGAGGGATATTCCAAGGAGTTAGCCGGCCTCTGCGACGGCATTTTTGTAAATGACGCCTTCGG
>CALWMT010000136.1 GCA_944382045.1 uncultured Enterocloster sp.
GGTGGATTCTGCCTCAGAAGCCGGAGTGAGCACCTTTTCCTCAATGACGACACCGGTTACCGCGTCGATGTCATACTCTCTCTCCACGCCGTTTTCTGTGAAAATTACCTGATAGTAGAAGATGCCGTCCCTGCTGTCCAGACCGGCGGAGGAGAAGGCGGCCTGATCTGCGGAGACGCCGGCAGCCTTTAAGGCAGCATCCTTGGCCGCATCAATTCCGATGTAGTCTGCTGTGGACGCGGCGGGCTGGCTCTGGCAGGCAGTTAAAAGGCTGGCTGACAGAAGAAGGGCAGCGGCTGCGCCCAGGGCTTTTTTGGAGAGCGGGGAAATGCGGGTGGTGTTCTTTTTCATAATACAGATCCTTTCTTTTTGCTATTATTCTGCGGCGCTTCCGCCGTCTGAACGGTTGCCTTATTTTCCTTTGCAGGCATAGAATAGCGCCAAATTATTAAAAAATCCTTAAAGAAAGTTATAATGCAGGAAATTTTACAGTAAACCGGCTTCCCTTCCCCTCTTCACTCTCCGCCTCGATGGTTCCCCCGTGGAGAAGCACAATCTGGCGGACCATGGACAGGCCCAGTCCCAGGCCGGCGCCGGCCTGGCGGGAGGGATTTACCTGGTAGAAGCGCTGCCAGATTTTGTCCAGGTGCTCTGCAGGGATGCCGATGCCGTCATCCTCCACCGTAAGGACAGCGAGAGATCCGTCCTCCCGGGAAGCCTGGCGGGACAGGCGGACGCGGATATGTCCGCCCTCCCTGCCGTATTTGCGGGCATTTTCCAGGAGATTGATGATAACCCGTGAGAGCTGGAAGGCGTCTCCCTCCATATGGATGCCCTCCTCAACAGAGGCCTCCAGGGAGATGCTTCGGCCGCCGGTGTCCTGCTCCTCGCAGATGTCCCGGGTCATGGCGCTTAAATCCAGGTCCTCCCGGGCAAGCTGCCGGGTGCCCAAATCCAGACGGGTCATGTCTAAAAGGCTCTGGGTGAGCTGGGACATTTTCCTGGCCTGCCGGTGAATCACGTCGATGGCCTCCCGGTATTCCTCCAGGTCATCCCCGTGCTTTTCCACAAAGCTGCACTGGGCCAGAATCACAGAGGTGGGAGTGCGCAGCTCGTGGGAGGCGTCGGAGGTGAATTGCTTTTCCGCCTCAAAGGCCTGCTCCAGACGGGCAAACATGTGGTTGAAGGCATCGGCCAGACGCTGCATTTCCAGGTCGCTTCCCCTTGGAAGGGAAATGCGCTGGGTCAAGTCCCGCCCCTCGCTGATGCTGCCCGCCGCCCCGGAAATGTAGGAGATGGGCGAGAGCGCTCTTTTTGCGATAAAATACCCCCCGATGGCTGCAGTCAGGATAAAGAAGGGCAGTATCACGGAAAAAATAAGGAAAATCTGGTCCACCGCCTGGTCCCTGTCCGGGCTTCTGAGGACGCCGCGGAGCCAGAAGCCCTCCTCCCAGCCGGAGGGCACCCAGAAATCAAGGACATAGAAGCCGTCTGCCTCCCCGGGAACAAAACGGGAGACGCCGTTTTCCAGCTCCGTGTTTACGGGGAAGGAGGGAGGCGTCTGGCCGGAGAGAAGCGCTCCCTCCCGGCTGTAGATCAGCATGTACACATCATTGGAATAGAAGGAAAAATCCCCGGCAAGGCTCAAGCTTCCGTCCACAGAGGAAATTTTGGAAATATTGCCGCGCACGGTCATGGACAGGACATTAAAGGCCTGGGACTGGGCCACACGGCTGCTGATGATAAGGATGAGCCCCAGGCAGACTGCGGCAAGAAGGGACATAAAGCAGGTAAACCAGAGGGTCAGCTTGAATTTTGTGGATAATGGGCGTCTCATGCATCCTCCTTGATGGTCCAGCCGGAGCCCCAGACGGTGCGTATCAGCTTCTTTTCCTGGCCGCCGTCAATTTTTTTGCGCAGGTAGCTGATGTATACGTCCACCACGTTGGAGCCTCCGCTGTAGTCGTAATTCCAGATATGGTCTTCTATTTTTTCCCGGGAAAGAACGATGCCGGGATTCATGCACATGTATTCCAGGATGGCGTACTCGCGGGCCGACAGGTCGATGGGCCGTCCGCCACGGGTCACCTGATGGGTGCCGGTGTCCAGCGTCAGATCCCCCACGGTCAGGACGCTGGAGGTGTGCGGGGTACGCTTGCGGGTCATCACCCGTATCCGCGCCAGAAGCTCGTCAAAGTCAAAGGGCTTGATGAGGTAGTCATCCGCACCGGAGTCAAGGCCCAGGACCCGGTCGGAAATGCTGTCCTTGGCAGTGAGAAAGAGAACCGGCAGGCTGCTGCCCTTCTGGCGGATGGCTTTTAGAACGGAGAGCCCGTCCCGCTTTGGCATCATGATGTCCAGTATGGCTCCGTCATAGTCCGTGTGCTCCAGGTAATAGAGAGCCTCCTCCCCGTCAAAGCAGGCGTCCACGCCGTAGCCCTCCTTTTCCAGTGTCTTTCGTATCAGGCGGTTCAAATCACGTTCATCCTCCGCAACCAGCAGGCGCATGTTAAGTCTCCTTTCATATAACGGCAGGGCTTGGCTTGGGGCCAAAGCCTGCGGATATTTCCTCTCTATAAATATGCCACGGGCCGGGGTGCATGTCAATTGTCATATCTATATCTTGTGCTCGATGAAAAGATTGGCTATAATTAGTTTATACCTGTTCAAAATACACAATCAGGGGGCGATTAGAGATGGGAATGTTCCTGAATCCACTTGTACCGGCAGCGGCTTATAAAAAAATAGCATCTTCCCGTTTTTTTGTAGATAAGTCCCGGCTCCTGGAGGAAATCATACAGAGCATGGACGATAATCAGAAATATATCTGCATCACACGCCCCCGCAGGTTTGGGAAAACGGTCATGGCGAATATGATTGGCGCCTTTTTCGGAAAGGGAGCTGACAGCAGGGACGTGTTTTCAGGTCTGCGCATTGCTGAGTCAAAATTTTTCGAAAAGCATTTGAATCAGCATGACGTTATTTACATTGATTTCAGCAGGGTTTCAAAAAACTGCAGCAGCTACTGCGAGTATATTGAGAGGATACAGGATGGGCTGTATGGAGATCTGGCGGCGGCTTATCCCGCATTGGATGCGGATAGTGAGGAGGCTCTGTGGGACACCTTTCAGAAGATATTTGACAGGACGGGCAAAAGCTTTGTATTTATATTGGATGAGTGGGATGCACTGTTTCATCTCCCATTTGTATCGGAAAAGGAAAAGCAGGAGTATCTGCTGTTTTTAAAAAATTTATTTAAGGACCAGATATATGCGGAGCTTGTATATATGACAGGCGTGCTCCCAATTACAAAATATTCCAGCGGTTCTGAACTGAATATGTTTTTAGAATATGACATGGCCACGAAAATCAAGTATTCCGAGTATTTTGGATTCCTTGATTGTGAGGTTGACACGCTTTATAGAACATACAGGGAAACAACACCGCAGCCCAAAATAACGCGGGAGGATCTGCACAGCTGGTATGACGGATATCACACTGCGGCGGGCCTTAGAATTTATAATCCGCGCTCCGTAGTCTGCGCCCTGACGGATAATCAGCTGGCCAACTACTGGACGAGCTCAGGCCCCTATGATGAAATTTTTTACTACATCCGGGGCAATATCGATGCGGTGCGCGACGATATGGCGCTGATGACTGCCGGAGAGAGGACCGCGTCCAGAATACGGAGTTATGCCGCGGCATCCATGGAATTAAAGACGCGGGAAGAGATATTCTCCGCAATGGTTGTCTATGGCCTGCTGACCTATGAGGATGGATATGTATTTATTCCCAATAAGGAATTGATGTCACAGTTTCAAGAGCTTCTGATGACCAAGGACTCTCTGGGATATGTTCACCGGCTGGCTGCGGCATCTGAGAAAATGCTGCAGGCTACGCTGTCCGGGGATACGGAAACGATGGCCCGCATTTTGTCCTACGCCCACGACACGGAGAGCCCGATTCTGTCTTATAACAGCGAGGCGGAATTGTCTGCAGTGGTCAATCTTGTATACCTGGCGGCCCGCGACAAATATCGTGTGGAACGGGAAGACAGGGCAGGAAAGGGATTTGTGGATTTTATTTTTTATCCGGAACGGAAGGATGAGGATGGAATCATTTTGGAGCTGAAGGTGGATGCCTCACCGGAGGAGGCGGTTCAGCAGATAATTGATAAAAAGTATTTGCTGCGGTTTAAGGGCAGGCTGGGAGAGAAAAGAAAATTTACCGGCCGGATTCTCGCTGTTGGAATCAGCTATGACAGAAAAACAAAGGTGCACGCCTGTAAGGTGGAGGAGCTGTAGGCTCCCCGGCGGAACCCCTGCCAGGCCTTCTGCATACAATGGAGTAATTCGGGACATTGTCCCGAACGGATGCCTGTATGTATGAGCTCAGACGAGCTTTCTGCGTCTGCATGGCAGGAAAGGACAAGGTGAACCGCCATGAGAGATATTAATTTATGCCACCCCAGGCTGCAGGAGCTGGCTAAAAAGCTGGTTCGGGAGTGCACAGCCCAGGGGCTGGAAATTCAAATCGGGGAGACGCTGCGCACAGTTGCGGAGCAGGATGCCCTCTATGCCCAGGGGCGGACCAAGCCGGGAAAGATTGTGACGAATGCGCCGGGAAAGAACTACAGCTCCTTCCACCAGTGGGGGACGGCCTTTGATTTTTTCCGGAACGACGGCCGGGGCGCGTACTATGACAAGGATGGATTTTTCGACAAGGTGGGGAAAATCGGCATCGAGGAGGGACTTGAGTGGGGAGGAAAATGGAAGCATCCTGTGGATAAGCCTCATTTTCAGCTGCCGGATTGGGGAAGCACCACCAAAGAGATAAAGAAGCTGTATAAAACTCCTGAGGAATTTATGAAAACCTGGGCGAAGGGGGATGCCGGCTGGGTGCAGAATGCTGTGGGCTGGTGGTACCGCCGGGAGGACGGGACGTTTCCCGCCAATGCCTGGTGCGTGATTAATAGGCACTGGTATTTATTCAATAAGGATGGCTATATGTGCACCAGCTGGCACCGCTGGAACGGGAGCCAGTGCGACCCGGAGGACGGGAGCGGAGATTGGTATTACTTTGACCCCACAGTGGGCGGCCCGCTGGAGGGGGCCTGCTGGCACAGCCGGGAAAATGGCTCCATGGAGATATGGACCGTGGACCTGGAAAATAAAATTTAAAGCTCTAATAATTTTTTAATATTTCTTCCGTATTATCATCTCATCAAAGGAAAACACACCACAAAAAAGAAGATGGAGGAAGAAATATATGAATAAGAGGATTGCATTTTTAGGAACTGGTTTGGCGGCTGGAATTCTCTGCACAGCGATGGCGGTCAATACATTTGCAGCACAGGTGACCGAGGAGCAGGCGAAGACGATTGCCATGGAGGATGCGGGGATATCCCAGAGCGATATCGCCTTCGAAAAGCTGGAGCTGGATTACGAGGACGGGAGAATGGTGTACGATGTGGAATTCTATACCACGGACTACAAGGAGTACAACTATGAAATCGACCGAGAGACGGGAACCATCGTGAGCAAGGACTATGACGCGGAGCATTTTTACAGGGGATGGGAGAAGAATGGATACCAGGCGAAGACAGCGGCTTCCCCGAATCAGGGAGGACAGCGGAAGGCCCAGGCTCCTTCCCAGGAGGGAATCGACCGGGCAAAGGCGGCGGCGCTGGCAGCAGCAGGCTTAGAGGACAGCCAGGTAACCTGGGGCCGGGTGAAGATGGATTATGACGACGGCCGTGCCGTATATGAGGGAAAATTCTTCTACGGCAGTCTAGAGTACGAGTTCGAGGTGGATGCGGCAGAGGGAATTGTGACCGAGTGGGATGTGGAGAGCATTTACGATTGAAGGATAGACAGATAGGATGAGGAGAGCGGGGACGCCAGGCGGCGGCCCCGTTTTCCGTATGGAAAAAATTCGCAAAGTGGGATATAATGGTACATGGCGGTTCGAGCGCTGGAGCGGACCGCTGTGTTGAGGAGGCGGAAAGGTTATGGCAGAGAGAGAACAGCCAAGGAGAGAGCAGTCAGAGAGGAGAACCGGCCTGGTGCTGGAGGGCGGCGGGATGCGGGGAATTTATACCGCAGGAATCCTGGATGTGTTTATGGAGGCGGGTGTTCATTTTGACGGAGTTATCGGCGTGTCCGCGGGGGCCATCCATGGGTGCTCCTTTGTGTCGGGGCAGAGGGGCCGGAGCATCCGGTATTATAAAAAGTACTGCAATGACCGCCGGTTTATGAGCTTTTTTAATTTGATTACCACAGGGGATATTGCGGGGGAGGATTTTTGCTATCACAAGATTCCGGAGGAGCTGGACCCCTATGATTTTGAGGCGTTTGAGCGGTCCGGGACGGAATTTTATGTGGGCTGCAGCAATGTGGATACGGGAAAGCCGGAGTATATCCGCCTTACGGACATGAGGGGACAGATTGATTTCATGCGCGCTTCCGCCTCCCTTCCCTACGTCTCGCGGACGGTAAAGGCAGGAGGAATGAAGCTTTTGGACGGGGGCTGCACGGACAGCATCCCCCTGCGCCCATTTTTGAAGATGGGATTTAAGAGAAATGTGGTTATACTGACCCGGGAGAAGGGATACCGGAAGAAGCCGGAGCATGCCAAAATGGCAAGGCTTTTTTACCCTCGGCATCCTGCCTTTGTCAGGGCCCTCTCCCGCCGGCACATCACCTACAACCGCACGGTGGAGTGGATTGACCGGCTGGAGGCGGAGGGAAGGATTTTTGTAATCCGTCCGAGGGAGCCGCTAAACATCGGGAGGATGGAGCACAATCCCGAGGAGCTCCAGCGGGTATATGATATCGGAAGAGCCGATGGAAAAGAACAGCTGGAGGCCATGGAGCGGTGGCTGACGAGATAAGAAGGCAGCTGTTATAAGGAAAAGGGGCGCAGGCCCGGGAACCTGGAGGGAACCCGGGCCTGCGCCTTTTTCATTGGGTCATGGGGATGTCCGGGCCTGGGGAGGAAGAGCCTTTCAGGCAGGTCAGCTGTTGCAGCAGCAGCATCCGTCGCCAGCGCCGTCAGAGCAGCCGGGGCCGTCAGGCCTTCCGGGCCCCATGCCGCCGGGACCGCCCGGTCTTCCGGGACCGTCAGAGCCCGGTCCGCGGCCGTAGAGGGCATCATTGTAGCCGGTCCAATAGCCGTTGT
>CALWMT010000137.1 GCA_944382045.1 uncultured Enterocloster sp.
TCAAAACCAGACTGCTTTTTTAAAGGAATCTTCAGGGTTTCGCATACTGTTTAATGTTCTGTTTTCAAAGGACTGTGCTGCTGTCTCTCGCGACAGCTCATATAGATTACCACTCATTTCCGGGTTTGTCAACAACTTTTTTAAATTTTTTTCAACTTTTTTCGATCGGCCCCAGGCAGGCCCGCAGACCGGCCTCAGAGGGGCCCCCAGACCGGCTCCAGGCAGGCCCCCTGGCCAAGCTCCAGACCGCCCCTAAACGGCGGCCTACAGGCCGCAGTCCAGGGTAAACCAAAACTCCACGCCGCCCTCCACATTGGCCACGCCGCAGGCCTTGTGATGGGAATCCATGATGGCCTTCACAATGGACAGGCCGATGCCGCTTCCCCCGTACTCCCGGGTGCGGGCCTTATCTACCTTATAGAACTTCACCCAGAGCTTGTCCAGATCCTCCTCTGGAATGTGCTCGCCGGTGTTGTACACGGAGACCCTTACCTCCCTGTCCCCCTTGTCCACGCGGACACGGATCAGGCGCTCCCCGGCCAGATGGTTCAGGGCATTGTTCAGGTAATTGGTGACGACCTCCTCGATCTTGAACTCATCCGCCCAGACATAGACCGGGGCGGCGGCCTCAAAGACCACATGGGCCTCCTTCTGCTGGATGAGAATATTGGCCGAGGAAAGAAGGCCCTGAATCAGGCCCACAATGTCAAACTGCTCCATCACCGGCTTATCATTTCCAAACTCCAAGGCCGTCAGGGTGAGAAGCTGCTTCACCATCCGATTCATCTTTCCCGCCTCGTCCATGATCACCTCGCAGTAGTAGTCTCTGCTGGCCGGGTCCTCGGCCATGCCCTCGGTGAGGCCCTCGGCGTAGCCCTGGATCAGGGCGATGGGGGTCTTGAGCTCGTGGGAGACATTGGCAATAAACTCCTTGCGCGTCTCGTCCACCCGAATTTTCTCCTCGATGTCCTTCTGCAGCTCATTGTTGGCAGTCTTTAACGCCCCGATGGTGTCCTTCAGCTTCTCCGACAGGGTATTCATGCTCCGGCCCAGGACACCGATCTCATTTTCCTCCTCCCCGGTATAGCGGGCGTCGAAATCCAGCTCCGACATCCGGGCGGAGAGGGAGGCCAAGGACATGATGGGGGAGGTGATCCGCTTGGTGGCAAAATAAATCAGGATGCTTCCCCCGGCCAGCACGGTCAGGCCCACATAGAGCATGAAGCGGTTGGAGAGCTGCACGCTCTCCTGGATGCTGGCGATGGGCATGGACATAATGAAAATGGTCCGGTTGTCGTCGAAAAATCCCCAGTTCTGCAGATAATAGCTCTTGGAGTGCCAGTCATAGGTCTTCTGGATCATAAAATTGTCCTCCGAGACCAGGGTCTCCGTCCCCTGCTCCCAGATGCCCAGGATGTACCAGCGGAGCCGGTCCGCCAGAAATTCATTGTTGGGGAAGGCCGGAACCATGCGGTCGGTCTGGCTGTCAATGAGGACAATGGTGGTGGTGTATTTCTCATTCATCTGGCGGATCATGCGGCTCACATCATTCTGCTCCCCCTCCTGGGAGTACAGGCTTCCGAAATCCTCAATGATGTTCTTCCCCTCCTCCGCCCGGCTCACCACATACCGGTTCAGCTCCTCGTAGGCCTCCTGGAGAAGATCCACCTTCTCCCTGGTGTAAAAGGGCTCGAGGAAAAAATTGTTGATAACCAGCATAGCGGCCAGGGCGGCAGCCATGATCCCCATGAAAATCAGAGTAATTTTCACCCGTATGGAGTGCTTCATCAATCGTTCACCTCGAATTTGTAGCCCATGCCCCAGATGGTCTTGATAAATTCACCCTTGGCCCCCAGCTTGCTGCGCAGCTTCTTCACATGGGTGTCAATGGTCCGGGCATCGCCGAAATAGTCGTAGTTCCACACATTGTTGAGAATCTTCTCCCGGGAGAGGGCGATGCCCTGGTTCTCCACAAAATAGGTGAGAAGCTCAAATTCCTTGTAGCTGAGCTCAATCTCCTTCCCGTCAATGGTCACCTGATGGGCCGCCTTGTCAATGCGGATGCCCCCCACGTCCAGAACCTCGGAGGCCGCCGCATTGCTCCGGCGCAGGATGGCGTCCACCCGGGCCACCAGGATCTTGGGGCTGAAGGGCTTGGAAATATACTCGTCCACCCCCAGGGCAAAGCCCTGGAGCTCGTCCCGCTCCTCCCCCCGGGCCGTGAGCATGATCACAGGGACCTGGGAGTACTTGCGGATGGTCTTTAAGACCTCCCAGCCGTCCATCTTGGGCATCATCACGTCCAGGATCACCAGGGCGATGTCCTTCTGGGCGAAGAAAACATCCACCGCCTCCTCCCCGTCCGCCGCCTCGATGACGGAAAATCCCTTATTTACCAAAAAATCCTTGACCAGCTTGCGCATCCTGGCCTCGTCGTCCACTACCAGTATCTTCAATCCTTCCATGGATATGCCTCCTGCCGTTATGGTCCGGCGCCTGTCTTCCCGCCGTCCTGATTTTTACCATTATTTTAGCAGAAAAAAACGTGCATTTCCATGGGTTCACACAAGTTTCACAGTCCCGGCGCCCTGAAACGTGTACCGCCAGGCGCACTGAGGGAATACATCCTGATTTCCCTTGACATCCTCCGGGAAACCGTTCACAATATAAAGTAAGCTTGAGAGGTTATACTGGCAGAAAAGGAGGACAACCCATGAAGAGGAAGCGGCCGTGGAGGATCTGTCTGGGAGCTGCAGGCGCTGTGCTGGCACTGTCCGCAGCGGGCTGCAGCCAGGATCCCTATGCCCCGGATCCCCAGGCGCAGGCTGGGACCTATGACGGAGGCGCACCTGCTGCCCTGGATAAGACAGCGGATACAGCAGGAGAGGCCTCCGGGGAGCAGATTGGGACGGTTGAGGCAGGAATCGTAATTACTGTGGGGTGATTCCTCATGAAGCCTGCGCTGCCAGGCGCACCTATTTGAAAAAAAGAACGCCTCCAGCCAGGCGTTCTCTTTTATTCGAATGCATGTCAAAGCCCCCATACAGGGCTGCTCTATTGGCCCGCGCTGTTGGCCATATCCCACGGCCGGATAATACCGTGCACGACAAACCGGGCATTGGCAAATTCATAGCTGCAGGTGGACAATGTCAAAATACGCTCGCCCTGCCTTGGAGCTGCGGGAGCTTGAACCAGGGATCGATCCATAACGTCCTGTATCCATCCTTCCCGGTATCCCTCCGGAGCCAGCTCCAGCTGCCAGGCCTCCTGCCCCACATCCGCTATATAAGCAGAAAATACATCCACCCGCCAGTCCCCCTCCGGGGTGAGCAGCTGAAAATAGGGATGGGCCTCATAATAGCTCTGCGACTGATAATTTTTCAGGGAAGCGAACATGCTTCCATTTTTCATGTGATGTCCGTAGAGGATGGAATGCGATCCGGAAAAATCCCTTTCGCAGTCTGCGTCCAGGAAGATGCAGCCGGATCCATTTTTCTCACCAGAAAACAGGTGGTCCAGATAGTAGGAATTATCCTCCCCCTGTACCACAGGATAGCTGATCACTGTGTCCGGTCCGTGAATCCAGCCCACAATCTGGGGGTTGACCTGGGCAAGGGCTTCAAAATCTGCCTGAATCCGGCCGTCCAGTCCCGGCTTAGCATCACCTGCGGCATGCTCCGAGGAATTCCCCCCGCCGTCAGCGGCTCCCCCTTCATCCAGGCTTATGTACGCTTCCAGGCCCTCGTAGGCCCTCCCTGCGGAGCGGTATTCCCATATCTGTGCAAGCGCCAGGCCTCCGCCTATGACAGCTCCGGCCAGGCAGAGCAATACCAGTCCCCAGTACAGAATGCGTCTCATTCTTCCTCGTCGTCTCCGGCTTCAAATTCGTCCAGCTCGTCCTCGCTGACCAGCTCGTCATATTCCTGACTGTCAAGAAGCTCGTCGAAGGCATCGGATACAATCTCGTACTCCTCATCGCTCTCAATATTGTCTAAAATCGGGGTTCCATCCTCTGTCTCGCTGTAGCGGTACAGATACACCTCTCCCTCCTCAGAGTCCTCTCCCTCCATGGGCAGAAGAGCAATATACTCGCCTTCCCCTGCGTCAAAGATGGTGAGCACCACGCACTCCACCTCTGTGTCGTCATCCAGGGTGAGGGTTACTGTCATCTCCTGCTCTTCTTCATTCTGAAATTTTTTGTCTGCCATAGGGTCCTCTCCTTTATAAAAATATTCTCGTGAAAGGCGGCAGGGCATCCGGTATATTGGCCTGCTGCCGCTCCTGTCTACACTTTAGCAGACTCAAACGCAAATTGCAAGATCTCCCAAAAGCCTTTTCATGTCCGCCTCCGGCGCAGAGATGGGGGCGATGCTGTAGTGCTCCGCCAGATATCTCAGCACATTGGGGGAAATGAACGCGGGCAGTGTGGGACCCAGAAGGATATTTTTGATTCCCAGATGGAGAAGCGTCAGCAGGATACAGACCGCCTTCTGCTCATACCAGGAGAGAACCATGGACAGGGGCAGGTCATTCACCCCGCAGCCAAAGGCCTCTGCCAGGGCTGCCGCCGCCTGAATGGCGCCATATGCGTCATTGCACTGGCCCATATCCAGCAGCCGGGGGAGGCCGCCCACTGTTCCCAGATCCAGGTCATTGAATCGAAACTTTCCGCAGGCCAGGGTGAGAATTATGGTATCCGGCGGGGCCATTTTTACAAATTCTGTGTAATAATTCCGGCCGGGTCTTGCGCCGTCGCATCCGCCCACCAGGAAAATGCGGCGGATGGCCCCGGTTTTCACTCCCTGTACCACCTGATCTGCCGCAGCCAGTACCGCTGCCCGCCCAAAGCCTGTGGTGACCTGATGGCCGCCGTTTATGCCGGCAAATGTCTGATCCTCCGGATAGCCGCCAAGTGCCAAGGCCTTCTCAATCACCGGGGTGAAATCCTTGTCCGGCCCGATATGGCGGATCTGGGGATAGGACACCACCTCGGTGGTAAATACCCGATCCTCATAGCTGACCCTGGGCGGCATCAGGCAGTTGGTGGTAAAGAGCACGGGTGCGGGGATATCTGCGAATTCCTTCTGCTGGTTCTGCCATGCTGTGCCGAAATGCCCCTTCAAATGCGGGTATTTCTTGAGCTCCGGATAGCCATGGGCCGGCAGCATTTCCCCGTGGGTATAGATGCTGATTCCCTTCCCCTCTGTCTGCTCCAAAAGAAGCTTCAGGTCATAGAGATCGTGGCCGGAGATGACGATAAAGGGGCCCTTCTCCACAGTCAGGGACACCTGCACGGGCACGGGATCTCCAAAGGTCTTGGTATTCGCCCGATCTAAGAGAGCCATGCAGGCAAGGTTCACCTCTCCAACCTCCATGACAATGGGCAGGAGCTCCTCCATACCCCAGTCCTCGCCCACGGCAAACAGGGCCTTGTAAAAGAAGGCATTGACGCTTTCGTCCCGATATCCCAGGGCCGCCGCGTGATAGGCGTAAGCCGCCATGCCCCGGATGCCGAAGAGAATCAGAGATTTCAGGGATCGGATATCCTCGTCTGCATTCCAGAGCTGGTCCATGGGATAGTCCTCGGTCTTCCCGCAGGAGGCGCCGCAGCCTGAGCACGTGGGTGACAGGCGCTCCTTCTCCCTGTGCACCCGGCTGATCAGATCCATGATGGTCTCATTGCTGAAGCTCACATTGGTCACCGCGGTGAATAGTCCCTCGATGATCAGATCATCGGTCCCTTGCTCTGTCCTCTGTCCCCCCGCGGCCCGGGCCAGGCCGATGAGCGCCCCCGTCAGGGCATCCTGCAGTCCGGCGGTATCCGCCTGCTTTCCGCACACACCGGCACGGCCCGTGCATCCGCTGCAGCCTGCGGTCTGCTCACACTGATAGCAAAACATTTGTCTCTCCATGCTCATTCCTCCAAAATCTGTCCGTCTGTTGAAATCGTTACCACCTGCCAGGGAAGCATTTTCCCGCTGGCCTTGAGGGCCTCCCTTACTGCGTTCTCGATTCCGCCGCAGCAGGGGACCTCCATCCGCACAACCGTCACGCTCTTGATGCTGTTGGATGCCAGGATCTGGGTCAGCTTTTCGCTGTAATCCACGCCGTCCAGCTTGGGGCAGCCGATGAGAGTGATTTTATTCTTCATAAAGCGGCTGTGGAAATTCCCATAGGCGTAGGCTGTGCAGTCCGCCGCCACCAGCAGGCGGGCATTTTCAAAATAGGGGGCCTTCACCGGGGCCAGCTTGATCTGCACCGGCCACTGGGAGAGACAGCCCTCCTTCTCCCGAGAGGCTGCCGCTGCCGTCCCAGGCACAGCCCTGTCAGCCGCCGCCCCAGACACAGCCCTGTCAGCTGCCGCCCCAGGCACAGCCCCGTCGGCTGCCGCCTTAGCCGCCAGCACCGCAGCCTCGTCATAGGCAGGGGCCTCCCTCTCCTCAAAGGAT
The DNA here is from genome assembly GCA_944382045.1 of uncultured Enterocloster sp. Lineage (GTDB taxonomy): Bacteria > Bacillota > Clostridia > Lachnospirales > Lachnospiraceae > Enterocloster. Next base: position 6,450 of record CALWMT010000137.1, read on the forward strand.
ATGGCTCCTGTGGGACAGGCTGGCAGGCAGTCCCCCAGACCGTCACAGTAGTCCTCACGGGTCAGCCTGGCTATTCCGTCTATCATCTTTATAGCGCCCTCGTGGCAGGCGCTTGCGCAGGCGCCGCAGCCGCTGCATTTTTCCTCATCAATGCGAATGATTCTTCTTATCATGTCTCTGCCTCCTTGACTTTATGCGCCTATCATAGTATACTGTGGCCAAAAAGTACGTTGGAATTCCAACAAACGGAGAAAATAATGGAGGAAAATTTTGAGATTTTGTCCCAGTGTCCTCTTTTTTCCAGCATCGGCAGGGAGGATCTTGAGAGCATGCTCCAGTGTCTGGGAGCCCGAAGGGTTTTCTATGAGAAAAATCAGCACGTATTCCTGGAGGGAGATCCTGCACGCTGGGTAGGCGTGGTGCTCTCCGGCGGAGTGCAGATTATCCGCGAGGATCTGGATGGAAACCGGAGTATCCTGGCGTCCGCTGGGCCAGGTGAGCTCTTCGGTGAGGTATTTGCCTGCGCCGGGCTTGACCAACTCCCAGTGACGGTAACGGCCATCGCGGACAGCCATATCCTCCGGCTGTCCTGCCGGCGGATCATAGAGACCTGCAGCCAGTCCTGCGCCTTCCACAGTCTTCTGATCCAGAATCTGCTGCGGATCGTGGCCCGTAAAAATCTAATGCTGAACCAGAAAATTGAGTTTATTTCCAAGCGAAG
>CALWMT010000138.1 GCA_944382045.1 uncultured Enterocloster sp.
AGGGGCCCTGGCGGCCCCTGCGTATGTACTGCTCCTTGGGTGCATAGCCCACTTTCAGGATCACGTCCAGGCTCTTTGACTTATCTCCCAGGCTGTACCGGGCGGAGCCGAAGTCCAGAAGCTTTACATTTCCATCCTTTGTGATATAGATGTTGTCCGGAGTCACGTCCCGGTGGACAAGTCCCTCCTCGTGGACCGCTGTCAGGGCCCGCAGCACGGGAATCATCACATCCAGGGCTTCTTGGGCGCTGACCCTGCCGCCTGCATTGGCGATATAGGTCTTGAAGGAAATACCCTCGATGTAGTCCATGACAAAATAGGAAGTGTCGTTCTCGTCGAAATAGTCCGTCACTCCCGCGATATTCGGCTGCCCCATAAATTTGGCAAGGGTCTTAGCCTCCTCTTTAAACCGCTCCGCCCCGTAGGTAAAATCCTCTGTACGGCTCTCCACCGCCACGGAAACCGTGGTGCCGATTCGAGCGGCGATCTCATTTGGCATGTACTCCTTCACCGCCACCTTAGCGGAAAGCTTTTCATCCCAGGCCAAATAGGTGATGCCGAATCCCCCTTGTCCCAGGACGCGGCCCACGATATAGCGGTTATTCAGCACGGTCCCCGCCCGCAGGGCCACGGGAAATTTCTTTACATTCTCCTCCAGGTCAAAGCCGCAGTACGGACAGGGGCCTCTGCCCTCAGGATTTTCCGAGAGGTCCGGGCGTTCCCGGAAGCAGTTGAAGCAAATGTGCATTTCATTTGCGGGTATTTCATTTGCAGGCATTTTATAAAAATCCTCCTATTTCGGTATGTTGCAGTTATTCTATATTGTATCTGATTTCATAAAAAAAACAATATGCTGGGAGCATAGTGTTTTCTCTGATAATCCGCTGCCGCAGGCGGCATGCATTCAGGGATGCCAAATGCGCCCGCCAGGTTTTTATGGTCTGATGGTGCACCTGCCTGCCGGGCGCATGCAGGTTTTCTCTGATAATTAGCCGCCGGGGCTGCAAAAAGGGGCCGTGAGATTCCAGTTCTCACGGCCCCGCACATCATTATTTGCCCATTAATTCCTTGTAGCCTTCCAACTCTTCTCGGGAAAAGCCCAACATTTCTGCACCGGCGTCAACCGATAATTGAGGATTAAATTTTAGGAGATTGTTTAAGCTTTCTACGCGGCCTTCTATGCGGCCTTCTTCACGGCCTATTTCGCGATTTTCCTGATCTCTTAACTGCAGCGTCATATACTCATGCCTCCATTCTCTATCTTTCCTTGCATCCGCCACCGCAGCCTCAAGCTCCTGGATAAATGGATCATCGCCAGATAATACCGGCTCCACTTCGCAAGCTATTATACTCTGAATTGGCCTGCGATTCAATCGTCAATTCCTATTGCAAAGAGCCGGCTGTGATAATTCATTAACAGTTATATCTTATAAAATTGGAATATTGTAATTGATTTTCAGTTATAAATAAATTATACTAGAGCTGACAGCAGAAGGAGGTATTCCGATTATGATCAAACGTGAGCTGTATATGAAGCGCATTCGTCCCTTTATTGGAGGCGATCTGATCAAAGTGATGACTGGCCTACGGCGCTCCGGTAAATCTGTAATGCTGGAGCTAATCAAAGAAGAACTGATGGCATCTGGTGTTGAGCCGTCTCAAATCATATCGATCAACTTTGAGGACATGAGGTATTCACATCTGCAGACCGCTGCGGCTCTGCATGCTGAGATCCTAAAACGTTCCGAGTCCATCAGAGGAAAGGCATATCTGTTTTTCGATGAGATCCAAGAGGTAAACGGCTGGGAAAAGTGCGTCAATTCTCTCCGGGTCGCATTAGACTGCGATATTTATATTACGGGCTCTAATGCAAAACTGCTGTCCGGAGAACTGGCTACTTATATTGGCGGGCGTTATGTGGAGTTTGTAATCTATCCCTTCTCCTTTGCTGAATTCCTGGAATTGTACCGCACGCTCTCGCCTGACGTCACACTCCAGCAATGCTTTCAAAAATATTTGCTTTCCGGAGGAATGCCATATCTGTCCAACCTTCGGTATGAGGCGGAACCTTCCCGGCAGTATCTCACGGATCTATTCAATTCCGTGCAGCTAAAGGATATTGTAATGAGAAACAAAATTCGGGATGCTGATTTACTGGAGCGCATCATCGCATATATGACTGCAAATGTGGGAACTGTTTTCTCCGCATCCTCCCTGGTTAAGTTTTTCAAGAACGAGCAGCGGACGGTTGCTGCGGAAACTATCCTGAATTATATTCGATATTGCTGCGATTCCTATCTCTTCTATCAGATAAAGCGCCGGGACCTGCGTGGAAAGCAGATACTGGCCTCCAATGAAAAATACTATATTGCGGATCATGGCATCCGGGAAGCTGTATTTGGCGGGAATATGAAGGATATCAATCAGACCCTTGAAAACATCGTCTGTATGGAACTGCTCCGGCGGGGCTATGCTGTCACAGTGGGAAGAACCGGCGAGAAAGAAATAGATTTCGTATGCGAAAAAAGAGGAGAATTGCTCTATGTGCAGGTGGCCTATCTTCTTGCCTCTGAAAATACAGTGAGACGGGAGTTCGGAGCCTACGATGATGTCTCGGATAATTTCCCGAAATATGTTGTGTCCCTTGATGAGTTTGATATGAGCAGAAATGGGATCAAACACCGGAATATCCGTGACTTCCTTTTGGCTGAAGAATGGAATTAGCCGCCGGGGTATCGAGTAGGCGGCGGTGATTAGCCGCCGTCCTCTCATACCACCGTGCGTACCGTTCGGTACACGGCAGGTTCAATAGTTTAAGTGCAGTGACTCCCGGGCAATACAAAAATTTATATTTTTTCATTGTCTACGTGACGGGCAGCACACCAGATTCCTATTCTCACGGCCCCTTTCATCACTTTCTGCCCATTAATTCCTTGTAGCCTTCCAACTCTTCTCGGGAAAAGCCCAACATTTCTGCACCGGCGTCAACCGATAATCGAGGATTAAATTTTAGGAGATTGTTTAAGCTTTCTACGCGGCCTTCTTCACGACCTTCTTCACGGCCTATTTCGCGATTTTCCTGATCTCTTAACTGCAACGTCATATACTCATGCCTCCATTCTCCGTCATTCCTAGCACAGCGCCGCCTCATCCTCCGCAAACAGCCTGTCATTTATCTCCTCCAGGGGCGTATGGTGGACAATGCCGTGGATGATAACCGCCTCCCGCTTGATGCGGGGGTAGAGCTGGGCGTAGGCCGCCTCCTTTAGAAGCTCCTGGGTCTCGTCCAAGCGCCGCTCCATGCCAATGCAGAGGCAGAGGAGCTTATCCCGTGCGGGATTGCGGCGGCCCGCAAAAACCTGATGGAGGTATACCTCGCTCATGCAGGATCTCCGGGCCAGCTCCGCCTTGGAAAGCCCCTGGCGCTCATAAAATGACGCCAAAAGCTCCGTGACGCTGCGCTCGGCAAAGCTGGTCTGATTATTCTTGATGTAGGAGTCGATATCCGGCGCGCTCATCAGCTCCTGATTTAAATCGTCTGTATTCTTTCTTCGCATTGTAATCACCCCACTGTCTTTTCCGGCGCCAAGCGCCCGCCATCCACGGCTTTAGCGGCCCCAAGGCCGCCATTTGCAGGCCCCGCAGCCCCAAGACCGCCATTTGCGGGCCCCGCAGCCCCGTCGGCCTTGGGCCCGCCGTCCGCGAGCCTCGCCCGCAGCTCCACGAACAGCACCGCCTGCTTTGCGTGCCTGCTCCTTCGGGAAATGGGCTCCACAAAGCTGGCTATGGCCTTCTCAAACACCAGCTCCCCGTCGTCGTAGAGCGGAGCCATTGCATTGCACAGCTCGGCGGGCATGTTGCCCACGTTCCGCCCTCTGGCGGTCAGAAGGGTGAAATTATTTGCATTGAAGGGATTCTCTCTTTCCCGGACCACCTGGATTTTATCGCCGGGCTTTACCCGCTCAATCTGCTCCGTCCGGCCGTCGTAGCGGGTCCCCCTGGCCTCAAAGCGCAGGAGGACCTGGCCGGAGACCGGGTCATAGAGGCCCTCCGACTGATCCAGGTATTCCATCATGCCGGGCTCAAAATAATCCGGCCCCACGGTCCTTGAGCGCTCATACCGCGCGTGGAGCTTTGAGAGCTCCCCAAGAAATTGTTCTTTCTGTTCCTGTGTCATGATTAAACCGCTCCTTCGTCCAGCTCTTTGTAATATACATCCGCATTGGCATACAGACGGTCCAGGATTGCGTCATAATAAACTTCCGTGTCCTGCACCTTGTAGAGCACGTCCCGCTCATCCGCGAATATGCAGCCATAGACGTCAGCCATCTCACGAGCCAGGTCATAGCGGTCAATGCTCCCGTGGGCCCGGATACGGCTGATTTCAAAGGCCTTTATGGTGATTTCCCTGTGCTCCATGCGGCCTTTGTACAGGATAATAGCCCCGAACATAATGCCGTAGGAGAACCGCTCGTCGCCCGTCAGCAGATTGGCATAGAACCAGTCGGAAAAGCCCAGGTCATAGAGCTCCGTGGAAAATCCGGAAACCCGCAGGGACTGGGCGCTGAAATATTCCCCGTCCCCCACATAGTCATAGACCGCATCGCAAAATTCCTCTATGGCTTCCCATGTCACGCCGGAGCGTTTGAGGCGCTCCATGCTGATAATCTGGTTTGGCTCAAACTCAATAATCCGCCGGCTCCTTTTAAGCTCCGTGAGCGTCTGGGAAAATACCGCAACATATGTAAAGCGCTTCCGGTAAGGGGAGATGTCAAGAATCTCCTCCGCCGTGAGAAGCTCCCGGAAATACCCCTCCAGAGAATCGTGATGCTGGAGCACATATTTGGAAAATACCTGGAAGCCCATCATTTTCAGATTGTAGGGATTGATCTCCTCCAAATCCGCGCCGGGAACCAGCCGGGCATAGATGCGCCGCACCTCGTCCGTATAATAAAAATCGTCCGTCAGCGCAGCCTGCAGAAGCGCCCTGTGCCCATCGCTCATCCGCTTCTGATCCACCGTATATACCCCGTTGTGCCGGTAGACGGAAAAAGGCGGCAGGTAGGTTGCGGCAGAGGTCTGCCGGTTATAGCCGTACTCCTTATAGAGAAGCTCCGTCAGTTCCTCCGTGGTTATGGGCGCGTTTTCAACAATCATATCCAGGATTGCCTGATGCCGGTCAAAAACGCCGAAGCCTATAAGGGGCATGCGCTCACAATGAAAGTCGTGATAGCTCCCATCGGGAACAATCTTCCGCAGAAGGGTGTGGAGCTCGTACTGGTCGCGGATATCGTGTTTCTCCATAATCTCCGGATAATCGTTCATGAGCTTTTCCGTAGAAAGCTCGATATTCTCGTAGGAATCCAGGTTCAGCGTGTCGAGAAGCTCCGTGTAATCCCGCCCGTCGATGTCATAATAGCGGAACCGTTCATTGAGCTTCCAGAGAAGATAACGCTCGTCTGCCATGCGGACCTTCCTCGCCCGGTACACGGAGGGAGTGATATAGACGCCCTCATCAAAGGCAATCTCCTCCTGCTCCAGAAACTGGTTGTAGAGGGTGACAAACGCATCGAAGGAAACCTCATCCCGGCAGAACCTCCGCGCCACTACATTCTCCAGAGCATTCCGCTTCTTCTCCACCCACATGCCGTCCACGTAAATCTTATTCCGGTTCAGATAGTTCTTGATTTTGAGGCGCAGGCCCGCGTCCAGCTGCCGGTCCTCCAGGGCGGAGGAAATCTCCTTCGTCCCCCGCTTCACATCGCAGGCCTCCATGTAATTCCAGACATGGGCGGGAATACCCAGCCATTCGCTGCCATCCTTTTTATCCACCGCATAGGTTCCATAAAAATACCGGAAATAGTCCTCATCGAACCACTCCTCTCCGGTCTCTGTCCTGTAGGCGCTGCGAACCTTTTCCGTGTCCCGTTTCACGAGCTGGCGCACCCGCTCTCTGGTCACCCCAAAGGCAGAGCCGACTTCTTCCAGCGTATGGCCTTCCAGCCGCATCCTGATGATATCCCGGCTCCGTCTGTCAATGGCCGTGCAGAGCGCAAGATAGTCCTTGAACCTCGGATACACCCGGTAGCAGCGAAAGTCCACATATTCCAGCTCCCCCGCCGCCAGAAGGCTTCCGATGATGCGCTTTACCCGCTCCGTCGTTATCTCTTCGGGCAGCTTCAGCTGCTCCAGCATCTCATTTAAGCTAAGCCCGCCAAAGCCTGCGGGCCGGAACAGGGCGAGAATATTATCCCGAATCGCCTCATCATTCCACAGGGCACTCCCGTCCCCGGCTGCAAGCATCTGTATCCGGGCCAGATTTTGCTCCATATACCCGTGTATCAGCTCCAGAATCTCCTTTACGGATCCCGCCCCCATCTGCGGGACTGCCCCAAGCTCCGCCTGGGTCATAAAAATAATGTCGCTGAGATGGCGCCACTCCTTGCCCATAAGCCGGTTCTTCGCCCGCTTGGAGAGACTCGTCCGCTCAATCTCCTGGTCGTTGACTCGCACATACTTGAGAACCGTTTCTCGGTATTCCGGCTTTGTGAGCAGGTCGAAAATAGACGGTCCAACTCTGGGCGTCTCTGCTGGCGCAGGCGTATTCTGCGCTTTTTCTGCCTGTTCTGCTGCCAGAAAAGCGAAAAATTCCCCCTTTTTCTCCCGGATATAGCGCCGGATGAGTCCCGCGATCTCCCTGGCGGACTTCTCATCCATCCGGGGAATCTCCATGAGGGCTGCCTCGGAAAGAAAAGCAATCTGATAAATAAATTCATACTCGGAAAAGGCCAGCAGGTTATAGGCCTTTGTGGATAAAAGCTCCAGCTCCTCAATTCCGCTCTTTTTGTCCTTCAGCCAGCTTAAAAACAGCTGCCGGTTATCCTCCTCCATAAGCCAGGCGCCAAAGTCCTCGGGCTCTGAAGAATCTGCCGCCGGTCCGGCCGATCCGTGAATCCGGGCGGGCATCCCGGCAGCCTGTGCAGGCATCCTGGAAGCTTGCCCAGGCATTCCGGCAGCCTGTGCCGCCTCAAGATTTCTATATTCTTCTATCTTTCCAAGAATCTCCTCCAGGGACTTCTTTCCCAGATTGCGGACCTGTGAAAGATCCTTCTCCGTCCGCTCCAGCATATCCCCCACCGTATGCACACCGGCCCGGTGCAG
>CALWMT010000139.1 GCA_944382045.1 uncultured Enterocloster sp.
ACCACCTGGTCCTTGCCGTATTTCTCCACCACATAGTCGATGACCTCCTGGCGGCGCTCAAAGCAGAAGTCCACGTCGATATCCGGCATGGACACCCGCTCGGGGTTCAAGAACCGCTCGAACAGCAGGTTGTAGCGCACCGGGTCAATATTGGTGATCCCCAAGCAGTAGGAGACCACGCTGCCTGCCGCTGAGCCACGGCCCGGCCCCACCATGATGCCCTTTGACCGGGCGTAATTGATGAAATCCCACACGATGAGGAAATAATCCACATACCCCATGGAGTGGATCACCCCCAGCTCATAGTCCAGGCGGGCCGCCAGGCTGCCGTCATCCTCCGGGTAGCGCCGCGCAAAGCCCTCCCGGCAGAGATGATTCAGGTAGCTCCAGGAGTCAAAACCCTCAGGCACATCGTACTTGGGGAGCTTTATCACCCCGAACTCGATCTCCACATTGCACCGCTCGGCGATTTTGTGGGTGTTATCCAGGGCCTCAGGGGCGTATGGAAAGAGGGCGCGCATCTCCTCCTCGGACTTGCAGTAATACTGTCCGCCCTCGTAGCGCATCCGGTCCTGATCCGACACCTTCTTGCCTGTCTGGATGCAGAGCAGGATATCGTGGGCCTGGGCATCCTCCGCGTAGGTGTAGTGGATGTCGTTGGTGGCCACAAGCGCAATCCCTGTGTCCTGGCTCAAGCGCAGAAGCCCCTGGTTCACCATCCGCTGCTCCGGCATGCCGTGGTCCTGGAGCTCCAGGAAGAAATTTCCCTCTCCGAAGATCCCCCGGTACTTTTCCGCAGAGCGCTTGGCCTCCTCGTACATGCCACGGGCCAGGTACCGCTGCACCTCCCCGGCCAGGCAGGCGCTCAGGGCGATAATTCCCTCGTGGTATGTCTCCAGCACCTCATAGTCCACCCGGGGCTTGTAGTAGAAGCCATCCACAAAGCCCCGGCTCACCAGCTTCATGAGGTTTTCATAGCCCTTATTGTTCTCCGCCAGAAGCACCAGGTGATAGTACCGGTCCTCCCCGCTCACCTTCTCCCGGTCAAACCGGGAGCCCGGCGCCACATAGACCTCGCAGCCTAAGATGGGCTTGATGCCTGCCTCTCTGGCCGCCTTGTAGAAGTCAATCACCCCGTACATGACCCCGTGGTCCGTGATGGCCAGGCTGTCCATGCCCAGCTCCTTCGCCCGGGCCGTGAGCTCTCCGATCTTGGAGGAGCCGTCAAGCAGGCTGTACTCCGTATGCACATGCAGATGTGTAAATGCCATATGTCTTCCTCTCCGTGTCTGCCCCTTTAGAGCGTATGCAGCGGTTCAGAGCGGCCCCTGCTTATCCGCCTCCAAACCGCTTGGGGCCTGTTAAGAAAAAAGACGGAACAGCTGTCTCCAGCCTTTCAGCCGCCTGTCCCATCTTTTTATCTGCTGCGGCAGCTCAGACAACTGAGCTGCCGCCATCTATTTGATTTTGCAGCAAAACGCATTCCGCCTACTGGTTTGTCAGATACTTCTCAATCTGGGCAACCGCCTGCTCCTCGTCTGTTCCGTCTGCCTCCACCTTGATCATGCCTCCGGCAGCCAATCCCAGGGTCATCATGCCCATAATGCTCTTTGCATTTACCCGTTTCCCGTCTGTCTCCAGATAGATCTTGCTCTCATACTGGCTCGCGGTCTGAACCAGCATCGCTGCCGGTCTGGCCTCCAGTCCGGATGGTAACTCCACTCTTACGCATTTCTTTAACATAATAATCCTCCTCATTCTGTCGCAAATCCTCTGCCATAGCGCTCAGCTTCCTCAGCCTGTGGTTCACACCTGACTTTCCCACCGCTGGATTCAAGGCTTCCCCCAGCTCCTTTAAGGTGGCGTCCGGCTTCATCAGACGCACCCTGGCAATCTCACGCAGGTTATCAGGCAGGGCCTCCAGGCCAATGGTGTCCCTGATATACTCTATATCACCGGTCTGCTTGACCGCAGCTGACACCGTCTTGTTGATATTGGCTGTCTCACAGTTCACCTGGCGGTTTACATTTCCCCGCATCTCCTTCAAAATACGGATATTCTCAAACTCCATGAGTGCCTGGGGGGCATCCATGAGCCGAAGAACCTCCACAATCTGATCCCCCTCCTTGAGGTATACCACATAATACCGCTTGCGCAGAACTATCTTAGCCTCAATTGCAAAGGATGCCAGAAGGCCCTGAATCTGCTCCGCCTTCTCCATGGAAGCGCAGACAATCTCCAGGTGATAAAATTTCTCCGGATCGCTGATGGAACCAGATGCCAGGAAAGCCCCTCGGATGAAAGCCCGTCTGCAGCAGGAATTCTGGACGATCAGATTCCTGGTCAGGGAGAGCTCCTCACTTATCTCTCCGCTGGCATCCAGAAGCTTGGACGCCTGAAGAACCTTTAAGGCATCCTGGTGCTCCGCCACCGTTATCACGTATGTCCGGCCTCCGGACAGCTTCCTGCCCTGCCGAATAGAAACGTCCGTCTTTATATTAAATGTTTTTCCTAATAATGTAAAGTATTTTCTTGCAACTGCCCCATTTTCCGTCTGAATTTCGATGGAAAAGCGGTCAGAAGCAGAAATCCTCACCTTTCCGCACATGCTTAAGACCGCCGCTGTCTCTGCAATCTGGCAATGGCGGGCCGTATCCACATGCCGGGCCAGCTCCTCCTTTACCCTGGCTGAAAAAGACATCTTATGCTCCACATCTGCCTCCTGTCCTCAGCGGCCTATGTCCCTGTGCTCCAGCCGGATTCCATACTCGTTCCCCTCCCGCAGATGCGCGTACAGCTCCCTTGCAATCGTGACAGAGCGGTGCCTTCCTCCTGTACATCCCACTGCGATTACCAGCTGATTCTTCCCCTCACTTATGTAGTTTGGGATCAAGAAATCGATCAGATCGTACAATTTCTTGAGGAATTCCTCGGCTGTGCCTCCCTGCTTTACATAGCCTTGGATCCGATCATCCTCCCCGGTAAGCGGGCGAAGCTCCTCCACGTAATAGGGATTTGGAAGAAAACGCACGTCAAATACCAGGTCTCCGTCCTGGGGGATCCCATACTTAAAGCCAAAGGAGAGGACCGTAATAAACATGCTTCGAAAGGCCTGATTCTTGATGAAGATTTTCTCCAGCTCCTGACGCAGCTCCCGTGTAAGAAGGCGGCTGGTGTCAATAATGTAGTCCGCATCCCTGCGCAAAAACGCAAGCCGCTCTCTCTCCTTGGCGATTCCCTGGTCAACGCGGCCTCTCCCCGCCAGCGGGTGGCTGCGCCGGGTCTCCTTATAGCGCTTGATCAGCGCCTCATCGCTGGCGTCCAGAAACAGCACCTTAAAGTCCAGCTCCCGCTCCCGCCAGCCCTTCAGGATGGAATCCAGCGCTTCCAGCTCCTCTCCGCCCCGGATATCAATTCCCAGGGCCGCCTGGTCGATGCCTCTGCCCCCTGCTGCCAGCTGAATAAATTTGTCCGCCAGAGGAATCGGAAGATTATCCACACAATAAAATCCCATATCCTCCAGCATCTTTAAAGCAATGGTCTTCCCGGCTCCCGACATCCCGGTAACAATCACTAATTTCATTCTGTCTCCTGCTCCTTTGGCTCTCCGTCCCTGTCCATTCCGCCGCCTGGGCCTTCGAAATTTCCCAGCCGCTTGACCTCCAGCTCCAGCTCCACGCCAAAGGCCTCCTTCACCCTTTTTCTCACCTGGTCACAGAGGGACAGCACATCCGCCGCAGTGGCATTCTCCCGGTTTATCACAAAGCCGCAGTGCTTTTCCGACACCTGCGCCCCGCCCACTGTAAATCCCCGCAGCCCCGCGTCATCGATGAGCTTTCCCGCAAAGTAACCTGCCGGGCGCTTGAAGGTGCTTCCTGCGCTCGGGTACTCAAGCGGCTGCTTATCTCTGCGCTTGGCGGAGAGCTCCTCCATCTCCCGGCGGATCCTCTCCCGGCTGCCGGGCACAAGCTCCAGCTCGGCCTCCAGCACGATATAGCCCTTCTTTGGAATCACGCTTGTGCGGTATCCCAGCTCCAGGGCATCCGCCTCCAGGGTCATCACCTGGCCCTCCATCGTCATCACTCTGACCCTGCGCACCACATCCTTCATTTCTCTGCCATAGGCACCTGCATTCATCACCAGAGCGCCGCCCACTGTGCCGGGAATCCCACAGGCAAATTCAAGGCCCGCAAGGGATGCGTCCAGGGCCGCCCGGGATGCTTTGGGGAGCAGAAGTCCGGCTCCTGCCCGCAGACGTGTTCCCTCCGCCTCGCAGACATTCCAGTTCTCCTCCATGGAGATAACCACTCCCTCATAGCCGCTGTCGCTGACCAAAAGGTTGCTTCCATTTCCAAGAACTGCCCAGGGAATCTCCTGCTCCCTGCAGAAGCAGACAAGCGCGGCGAGATCTCTCTCATCCCCAGGACATGCAAACACCCGGGCCGGCCCTCCGATGCGGAAGGTCGTATGGCGGCTCATCGGCTCCATTCGCAGGCAGCGGGATTTTTCCGATCGGAGCAGTGCGGTAACTGCCTGGTCAAAATCAATCATCCATTTCCTCCTGTCAGCCCTCCTGAGGCTTAATATTTCCCAGATTTGCCTGTACCCGGTTGTAGAGCTCCTTGGCCGCGTTGTAGCCCATCTTCTTCTGGCGGTAGTTCACGGCCGCGGACTCCACGATGATGGCCAGGTTCCGGCCCGGACGAATGGGGATGGTGTGGCAGACAACCTGGTTGCCCAGAAACTCCGTGTACTGGTCCTCCAGGCCCAGCCGGTCATACTCCTTATCCCGGCTCCAGTCCTCCAGCTTGATCACCATATCGATGGATTGGGTGTCCTTCACGCTCTCCACGCCGAAGAGGGTCTTCACGTCAATAATCCCTATGCCCCTAAGCTCAATAAAATGCTTGGTAATATCCGGAGCGCTTCCGATAAGCGTCTCGTCGCTGACCCGGCGGATCTCCACCACATCGTCCGTGACCAGACGGTGGCCCCGCTTGATGAGCTCCAGGGCCGCCTCGCTCTTTCCTATGCCGCTCTCGCCCATAATCAGCACGCCCTCGCCGTACACATCGATGAGCACCCCGTGGATGCTGATGCAGGGGGCCAGCTTTACATTGAGCCAGCGGATCACCTCAGCCATCAGGGCGGAGGTCGTCTTGTCCGACACCAGGCAGGGAACCCCATAATAATTGCAGAATTCCAGCATATCCTCGTCCGGCATCTGGCTGCGGCTGAACACCAGGCAGGGGATCTGGCTGGAGATCAGCTTGTCGTAGATCGCACGCTTTCTCTCCGTGTCAAGGGTGCTGATATAGGCCTGCTCCACATATCCGATGATCTGCACCCGCTCCCGGTCGAAGTGGTCAAAAAATCCGGTGAGCTGCAGAGCGGGCCGGTTCACATCCGGATGGGTGAGGACAATCTTGTCCGTGTCGATATCCGGTGTGGTATTTTGCAGCTTCAATTTGTCAATCAGTTCCGTAATGGTTACTCCATGCATGGCATCTCCTCCTAAATCGCCGCCGTTTGAGCTGTCGGGCAATTGTAACAGTTCAGACGGCGGGCATACCCCAAAGGGCACCTAGTCTTCTTGCCCGGCCAAAGGCCGGACAAGAAGCATCGGATGTCCATCCGATGGGTAAACAGGGGCAAAACCATGTTTACAAGCAAGCTTGACACCTGCTTTTGCCCCTGTTTACCCGCCGTCTGAACTGTTACGGTCAATTACTATCATACATACTATCACAATTCGATGGCCTTGTCATGCTTTTTCTCCCCGTGGAAAAAATCATACACTGCCTGTGCCGCCCGCCGGTTCATCTGGGGCGCTGCCGCCAGCTCCTCCACGGAGGCCTGGCGCACCGCCTCAATATCCTTAAACTGCCGCATCAGCGCCTTTCTCCTGGCCTGCCCGATCCCCGGTATATCGTCCAGAATGGACTTCACCTGGGTCTTCCCCCGGAGGCTCCTGTGGTACTCGATGGCAAAGCGGTGGGCCTCGTCCTGTATGCGGGTGATCAGCCGGAAGCCCTCGCTGTGCTTGTCAATGGGCACCTCCTCATTGTTGTAGTAAAGCCCCCTTGTGCGGTGGAAATCATCCTTCACCATGCCGCACACCGGGATGGAAAGGCCCAGCTTGTCCAGGACTCCCAGGGCAATATTCACCTGCCCGCGCCCGCCGTCCATCATGATGAGATCCGGGAACCGGGTAAAGCTGCCGAAGGCAGTCTCCCGGCCGCTCTCCGTCAGCTGTCTGGCCTCCTCCATGCCGTGGGAGAAGCGCCGGGTGAGCACCTCCTCCATGGAGGCGTAGTCATTGGGCCCCTGGACCGTCCGTATCTTGAACTTCCGGTAATCGCTGCGCTTGGGCCGCCCATTTTCATAGACCACCATAGATCCCACGGATTCAACCCCGCTGGTGTTGGAGATGTCGTAGGCCTCGATCCTGCGGATGCCTGAAAGGCCGATGAGCTCCCCGATCTGGTTCATGGCTCCGATGGTCCGAAGCTCCTCCCGCTTGATGCGCTCCTTGTCCTGGGACAGCACCAGGGCCGCATTCCGGGCCGCTAGCTCCACCAGGCGCTCCTTCTCCCCCTTCTTTGGCACCACAAGCCTTACCTTCATTCCCCGCTTGGCCGTGAGCCACTCCCCGATGACGTCCTCATCCTCCACCGGGTACTGAAGCCAGACCTCCCGTGGAATAAAGGGAGTCCCCGCATAATACTGGAGAATAAAGCTGTTCAATATCTCCGACGCATTCTCCCCTTTTGAAATACGCAGATAGAAATGATCCCGTCCGATCAGCCGCCCGCCCCGGATGAAAAAAACCTGTACAACTGCATCTTCCTCTTCTGACGCTACGGCCAGTACATCTCTGTCCTCACCACTTGAATCCGTGATCTTCTGTTTCTGTGCCACTTTCTTCACACTGCTGATCAATTCTCTGTATTCAATCGCCCTCTCGAATTCCAGCTCCTCGGAAGCGGCATTCATTTTATCTTCCAGTTCTTTCAAAACCGAATCATAATTTCCGTTCAGAAAACGCAGGACTTCATTTACCTG
>CALWMT010000140.1 GCA_944382045.1 uncultured Enterocloster sp.
GCGCGCTGCCAGGCTTGCTGAGAGCCGGGGATATTCTGCGGAAAAGACCCGGGGCATCATGGCAAATCAGGCGGATGAGGCCGCATTTGCCCGGCTGGCGGATGCGCGGATAGACAACAGCGGTCCTCCTGAGGAGACCAGAAGGCAGGTTGACCGGCTTCTGGCAGAGTGGGGAATCCCCAAAATGAATATGGCAAAGGACAGAGCGGATACATGAGAATGGTGAGCATAGCCAGCGGAAGCAGCGGAAACTGCATTTACATTGGCTCGGAAAGCACCCACATCCTGGTGGATGCGGGAATCAGCAACAAGCGCATTGAACAGGGATTAAATGAAATCGGCCTAAAGGGCGGGGAGATGGATGGAATTCTGATTACCCACGAGCACTCGGACCATATCAAGGGATTGGGAGTTCTCTCACGGAAGCACCATCTGCCCATTTACGGAACACAGGCCACCCTGGATGAGATTGCCTCCACAGCGAGCCTGGGAGCCATCGACCGGGAGCTTCTGCACCCCATTTTCCCGGACGTGGACTTCTCCCTGGGGGATTTGACCATCAAGGCCTTCTCCATTGACCACGACGCGGCGGACCCGGTGGCTTACCGGGTGAAGAACGGGGAGCGGACAGTGGCGGTGGCCACGGACATGGGACATTTTGATTCCTATATCATTGAGCATCTGGAGGGGCTTGACGCCATCCTGCTGGAGTCCAACCATGATGTGCGGATGCTGGAGACTGGGCCTTATCCCTATTATCTGAAGCGGCGCATCCTGGGGGACAAGGGCCATCTGTCCAATGAGAACGCGGGCCGTCTTCTGAGCTATATTCTTCACGACAACATGAAGAAGATTCTTCTGGGACACCTAAGCCGGGAGAACAATTACGAGGAGCTGGCCTATGAGACGGTGCGCCTGGAGATTGACGAGGGGGAATGCCCCTACGGCGCGTCAGATTTTTCGATTTCCGTGGCCCACAGGGACCGGATGAGTGAGATTGTACATGTATAGAAGGCCGGCACGGCAGACTTAAAAAGGAGGAACCATGAGCAAAGCGATTATTACGGTAGTTGGAAAGGATACGGTGGGCATTATTGCAAAGGTATGCACCTACCTGGCGGAGAATCAGATTAATATTTTGGACATTTCCCAGACCATTGTCCAGGGATATTTTAATATGATGATGATTGTGGATATTTCCAATATGGCAAAGCCCTTTGGGGAGACTGCGGATGATTTGGCGGCTGTTGGGGAGGCCATGGGGGTCAAGGTGAAAATCCAGCGGGAAGAGATTTTTACCAAGATGCACCGCATATAGGAGGATGCCATGATTAACATATATGAGGTAAATGAAACCAACAACATGATTGAGCACGAGAAGCTGGACGTGCGCACCATCACCATGGGCATCAGCCTCCTGGACTGCGGGGGCTCTTCCCTGGACGAGGTAAATGAAAGAATTTACCGAAAAATCACCACCCTGGCGAAAAATTTGGTGGCAGTTGGACGGGAGATTGAGCGGGACTTCGGCATTCCCATTGTCAACAAGCGGATTTCTGTGACGCCCATTGCCCTGGTGGGCGGCTCTGTCTGTGAGCGGCCGGAGGACTTTGTGACCATAGCCCAGACCCTTGATAGGGCGGCGAAGGAGGTGGGGGTGAACTTCATCGGCGGTTACTCGGCCCTGGTGAGCAAGGGCATGACCCAGGCAGATAAAAATCTCATCCTCTCTATCCCCGAGGCCCTGGCGAAGACCGAGCGGGTGTGCAGCTCCGTGAATGTGGGCTCCACCAAGACAGGCCTCAACATGGATGCGGTAAGCCTGATGGGGGAGATTGTGTCGGAGACAGCGAAGGCTACGGCAGACCAGGACAGCTTGGGCTGCGCCAAGCTGGTGGTATTCTGCAATGCTCCGGATGACAACCCCTTTATGGCGGGAGCCTTCCACGGGGTTACAGAGGCGGATGCGGTGATTAACGTGGGCGTCAGCGGCCCCGGCGTGGTGAAGGTGGCTCTGGAGTCCGCCCGCGGAGCTAATTTCGAGGTGCTGTGCGAGACCATCAAGCGCACGGCATTCAAGATTACCCGGGTGGGCCAGCTGGTGGCTCAGGAGGCGTCGAAGCGCCTGGGCGTGCCCTTCGGCATTATTGACCTCTCCCTGGCGCCTACACCGGCGGTTGGGGACAGTGTGGCGGAGATTCTGGAGGAAATCGGCCTCGAGCGGGTGGGCGCGCCGGGAACCACAGCGGCCCTTGCCATGCTCAACGACCAGGTAAAGAAGGGCGGCGTTATGGCCTCCTCCTACGTGGGGGGCTTAAGCGGCGCGTTTATCCCGGTCAGCGAGGACCAGGGCATGATTGACGCAGTGGGGGCAGGGGCTCTCACCATCGAGAAGCTGGAGGCCATGACCTGCGTCTGCTCCGTGGGACTGGACATGATAGCCATTCCGGGGGACACAAAGCCCTCCACCATAGCGGGCATTATCGCCGACGAGGCGGCCATCGGCATGGTGAACCAGAAGACCACCGCCGTGCGCCTCATCCCGGTGATTGGCAAGGGAGTGGGAGAGACCGCCCAGTTCGGCGGCCTTCTGGGCTACGCCCCCATCATGCCGGTAAATCCATTTTCCTGTGAAAAATTCGTCACCCGCGGCGGCCGCATCCCCGCCCCGATACACAGTTTTAAAAATTGAGGACACCCAGTTCTGGACGGCGGGAAAAGCGAAGCAAGGACGGGCGTCAAGCTTGCTTGTAAGCCCGTTATTGATTCGGTTTTCCCATCGGACGGACCCGTCCGATGCAGCTTGTCCGGCTCTCAGCCGGACAAGCTGATGAGCCGTCCAGAACGCCCGCCGGGAAAGCAGCAAGAGGGAGACGTCAAGCTTGCTTGTAAACCTGCTTTTGTTACGGTTTTCCCATCGGACGGACCCCAGGAGAAAATAAAATGAAAATTTACATGATACGCCACGGACGGCAGAGCAGCCGCCTCTGCAACGTGGATGTGGACCTAAGCCCCGAGGGCTTCCGCCAGGCCGCCCTGGTGGGAGAGCGGCTGTTCAAACAGAATATCCAGGCTGTGTATTCCAGTGACCTTATCCGGGCGGTGCAGACTGCCCAGGCAGCCAATCTGTACTGGAATGTGGAGCATACCATTTTCCCGGAGCTTCGGGAAATCTCCTTCGGTGCGCTCACCGGACACTCCGACGAGGAAATTGCTGTGCTGTTTCGGGAATTTAAAGAGAAGGAGAGCCGGATGGAGGAGGACCTTCCCTATCCGGACGGCGAGTGTGCGGGGGATGTGGTGCGCCGGGCGGAGCCGGTGCTAAGGCAGATTGCAGAGAGCGGGCTCGATTCCGTGGCGGTGGTGACCCACGGAGGCGTGATACGGGCCATGACGGCCTATATTCTCAGGATGCCTATGGCCCGCTGGCGGAGCCTGGGAAGCGGGCTGGAAAACTGCGGCATCACGGAGCTGTCCTGGGATGAGAAGAAGGAGCGGTTCACGGTGGAGCGGTTCAACGACTACGCCCATCTGGAAAATTATCCGGAGCTTCTGCGAAGCGGCTGGAAGGAGAATGAGCAGAGATGAAAAAAGGAATCATTTTTGATGTGGACGGCACCCTCTGGGATTCAGCAAAACCAGTGGCAGAGTCCTGGACCCTGATGTTAGAGAGGCGCTATCCGGAGCTTGCCAGGATTATTACTTCGGATGACATGTACCGGAATATGGGAAAGACCAAGGACGCCATCGGGGCCGACCTGTTTCCCGGCCTTGCGCCGGATAAGAGGGACGAGGTGATGGATGCCTGCATGCGGTATGAGAATGAATATCTGGCGGACCATCCCGGCGTCACGTATCCCAATATGAAAGAAACGCTTGCGGCGCTGAGCCGGGAATATGGGCTTTACATTGTCAGCAACTGCCAGGAGGGCTACATTGAGGCCCTTATGGCGGCCTGCGGCATTGCGTCATACATAAGCGATACAGAGTGCTTCGGGGCCACGGGACGTCCCAAGGGGGATAATATCCGTCTGGTGATGGAGCGGAACGGCCTGGAGAAATGTCTCTATGTGGGGGACACAGCCATGGACCAGGAGGCGGCTGGGAAGGCGGGAATACCCTTTGTGTTTGCCTCCTACGGCTTCGGCCAGGCATCAGGAGCGGAGGCAGTTATCGGCTCCCTGGCGGAGCTTCCCCGGGCCGTAAAGGAAATTCTGGAATGAGAGGCAGATATGGCGAAAACAGAGGAGAGGGATGCCGTAAGGCAGGCGCTTGATTATTTCTTAAATGAATGGCTGGAACAGATTGTGGTGAGCGGTCCCCGGCCTTCAGCCGCTGCGTCTAGGGTGCGCATCCGTCCGGCACAGGTGAAGGGACAGACAATATTTCAGGCGGAGGAGCAGCGGGGCACCCAGGCCTTCCACCGGAACATGGACAAGGAGGAGGCAGCGGCTTATCTGGAGGAGCTGATGGAGGGACAGTTCCGCCAGGCCCAGATTTTGTCTGGACTGGGCAGAGGACAGATTCTGGCCAGCAAAAAGGGAAAGCTTACGGTAAGCGTGAAGAAAAATCAGAATCCTGCCCAGACACGCATCCAGGCGCCGGGGCGGGCCGCCTCACACAACCGGAGGAAGCAGTACATTCTGCCGGAGGGAGAGCCGGTTCCCTTTTTGGTGGATTTGGGAGTTATGACGGCGGAGGGACGGATTGTTCAGAGCCGTTATGACAAGTACCGCCAGATTAACCGTTTTCTGGAGTTTATCCGTGACATTCTCCCGGACCTGGACAGGGAGCGGGAGCTCACGATGATTGATTTTGGCTGCGGAAAATCCTACCTCACCTTTGCCATGTATTACTATCTCAGGGTGTGCATGGGATATAGGGTGCGGATTATCGGATTGGACCTGAAGGCAGATGTGATTGCGGAGTGCAGCCGTCTGGCAGAGAAGTATGGGTATGAGAGCCTTTCCTTCTGCCAGGGAGATATTGCCTCCTTTGAGGGGGTGGAGCAGGTGGATATGGTGGTAACCCTTCACGCCTGCGACCTGGCCACGGACTATGCCCTGGAAAAAGCAGTGAAATGGGGCGCGCGGGTGATACTTTCCGTGCCCTGCTGTCAGCACGAGCTGAACCGGCAGATGAAAAATGACGTTCTGGAGCCCATTTTCCGCTATGGCCTTTTAAAAGAGAGATGCGCGGCACTCTTTACGGACGGCATTCGCGCTCAGGTTTTGGAGTATCTCGGCTATCGGACGCAGATACTGGAGTTCATTGATATGGAGCACACGCCGAAAAATATTTTGATTCGGGCGGTGCGCAGGGGAAAGCCCAGGG
Source organism: uncultured Enterocloster sp. (assembly GCA_944382045.1). Classification (GTDB taxonomy): domain Bacteria; phylum Bacillota; class Clostridia; order Lachnospirales; family Lachnospiraceae; genus Enterocloster. Next base: position 5,335 of record CALWMT010000140.1, read on the forward strand.
AAAACGCAGGGGAGCTTCGGGCCCTCTTAGAAAGCCTGCAGGTCTGCCCGGCGATTGTCCGCCTGCTGGCGCCGGAGCTCTTGGACTGAGAGCGGAGAAGCGCTTACGGGAAGCCGCGCTCCTACAGAATACACAGCGGCTGGGTGTATTCGTTCCGCACTGCAGTCTGATACCGCAGGGCCTCCGCCCCCTGGCGCAGGTGGGCGGCATACACGTCCTGCCGCAGCATGGCCAGGGCCTGACCCTGCACATAGCGTTCACAGTCTGCCATCTTGGTTATGAGAGGGATGGCGGACTTTTTTTTGATTTGGGTGAGCAGGGGAGCAGCCTCTCTGCGGAACCCCAGAACTCGGGCGTAGGGGGCAAATCCCGCCTCCCTGGCTTTGGCCGCGTCCTCCTTTGTCATGCCCAGAAGGATATGGAGGAGGCTGCGGCTGATGCGTGTGTAGGTGTATTGGCGGGTTTTTAACTGTGAAATCCTTCCTTCCCAGCCAGTGAAGTCTAAAAGATGGTTTTTCAGGCGCCCGGCAAGCTCCTGGGACATGCCCTCATAGAGGGAGAGGTCTTTCCCTTCGCGGTCCAGGGAGAGGAGGGCGTAGTGAAGCAAAAGGGAAAAATCATCCAGGCACAAGGGCCGTCCCTGGCGGTAGAGGGGCAGAATTTCCGCCGGAATGTGGGGGGAAAGCTGGGACAATATATCCCTGTCCTCTGCAGGCTTTAGGCCGTCTTCCCCGCGCCCCTCTGGAAAGCATCCCTCCTGCCTCTCCAATATTTCCCGCAGGGCGGAAGCCGAGGCCTGACGTCCCTCCTCAAGCCCCTTTTCCAGATAGCCGCTGCCCTGCCGCTTGATGGTGACAGGAGTGAGGGAGCTTTTTTGACGGAGAATGGCCTTGCAGTATTCAATGCCCAGGAGATTGTTGGGGGAGCCCAGAAGCCGGTTCCACAATTGGATATGCTCCTGGGAGGAGGCCTGGACTAGGGCCAAAAGCGCCCGATTTCTCGCTTGAGGCCAGCTGGCGCCCTGGCGTATATATTCTTTCATCAGGGCGGAGAGCTGGGGACTCTCATCCGCCAGCAGAGAAGCTGCCTGCAAAATAGGCTCGATTGCTCCCTCCTCGCTGCCAAAGCAGAGCGCATCCACTGCGCCCAGACCGGAGAGAAGCGCCACGCCGCAGGCGGCGAAATCCTCCGCGCTTCCTGTGGCAAAGAGGGAGGGAAGCTCCACCACCAGGTCCGCTCCGCAGGTCAGGGCCATGCGGGTGCGCAGGTATTTGTCATAAATAGCGGGGCCGCCCCGCTGCACAAAGCTGCCGCTGATGGCGGCCACGCAGTACCGGGCTCCGGTGCGCGCCTTTGCCTGCTGGATGTGAAAGCGGTGTCCGCTGTGGAAGGGGTTGTATTCAGCTATGATGCCTACAGTATCCATGTGGCTCCTCCTTTGCGGCGGTGCTTGCGGGCCTTGCGCCTGCCGCAGCTTAAATAGCGGGAATCCTTTGCCTGCTGCTTTTTAAAAACGTCAGCGGGAGATGTATCTTTCCGCCTCTTCCACGGAGCTGCTTCCTATGGCAAAGGATGCCCAGTCCCGCAGTATATCCGGGTCATTTTCACAGTTAATCCGCTCTGCCGTCTCCGCAGATATCCGGCCCTTTGATTCCAGAACCTGCAGCAGCAGCTGGCGGATGGAGCGGGCATTCTTTTC
>CALWMT010000141.1 GCA_944382045.1 uncultured Enterocloster sp.
GCGGGATTTCTCTGGCTTTTGGCCGGCGGCATCATCTACACCCTGGGGGGAATCATCTATGCCATGAAGCTCCCCCTGTTTAACAACCGGCACAGGTATTTCGGATCGCACGAGATCTTCCATCTCTTCGTCATGGGCGGCAGTCTCTGCCACTATGTGATGATGTATCGCTTTGTCGCTTGACGATCAGCCTCTCCTTCTCTTTCCGGGAGAGGCGTTTTATTGCCCATTCCCGCCGCATGGCCTCCTCCTTTGTGTCAAAGGCCTCCCAGTAGGACAATCTCACCGGCCTGCGGGGCTTCGTGTACTTGGCCCCCCGTCCCTCATTGTGGGCAGCCAGACGCTTGTCCAGATCATTGGTCCAGCCGCAGTAGTAGGTTCCGTCCGCGCAGGTCAGTATATACGTATAATTTTTCTTATCCTCTTCCTCCATCGGAAAATGCGCCTCCCCGCTTTCCTTCCGCGTGCTCCCCGGGAATACGCTCCCCAGGGGTATGTAAACGGCAGCAGCGCCGACACGCTGTTACCGCCCAGGCGTCCGCCTGTAATCTATAATAAAGCATCGGCCGAATGCACTGCGGGTATACTTTACTTTATGCCCAAATTCATATTTGGTGCACTCCTTCTGCGGCCTTTTTTCTTCCTCCTGATGGGCTCCACCCAGCGGACTGCCGCCAATAAAAACAGAACGCCCAGAGCCAGCTGAATCAAAATGCTTATCGGAATCCAATGCTCCATAATGAATCCATCCGCCTCCATGCCAAAGCGGGAGCATATGGCAAACATAGGAGTATTCCGTCCAGCCTGGCCATCCATCAGCCCCAGGAACGTGACTGCAGGGTTTAAAAGAAACAGGTAAAAAGCTCCTCCTGAGGACGGAACTGCCCTCTCCTGCCCCGCCATGTAGAGGGCGCCGGCATTCTGTATGCTCATAGAAGATAGGGAGAGTGCAAATTGGTTGATAAAATACGTTCCGGCCACCACCGCGGTCATAATCCAGTAGGCTGCCACCGTAGAGATAGTGGACCGCTTGAACAGGGAGGAGCAGCAGATTCCCAGGCTGCCCGCGAAAAAGGCGGCCGCTGTATAGCAGAGCAGCAGCTCTGCGGCATCCGCCAGGGTAATGCCGCCATAGACAAAAACCATTGCCACCAGCGGAATTCCGGATACGATCAGGAGAAGCTGTACCGTCAGGGCGCTCAAAAGCTTCCCCACAACCACCTGGGCCGCCGTCATCTGCGTGGAAAGCATCAAATCCAGCGTCTGCCGTTCCCGCTCCCCACTGATACTGGATGCTGTGACTGCGGGTGAAAGAAACACCACCAGGACAAATTCAAGGGTTGCTGCCAGCTCGTACATGTCCATAAACCGGCTGTATTGAATCGCTGCAGCCGCCTTTACCTGCTCTACTGCAGAATACATATTCAGCAGAACCGCGAAGGATAAAATACCGTTAAACACCGCTAAAATCACAGGCAGGCGAATGCTCCGGGAGCTCACCCGCATCTCACGGCTGTATACTGGATTCCGCTTCATAGGAGGTCACCACCCTTTCTTCCTCACGATCCGTCAGCTGCATAAATACTGATTCCAGACTTCCCTTTTCCCTTGTAAATCCGTGGACCAGCACGCCGTTTTCCATCAGCTGCTGGAGAAGCATGGCCTCCTCCTGCGCATTTCCGGAGAAGCGGACACTGATATCCTGATCCTGCACAGATATGGTCTGCACCAGAGGATGGCCTCGGAGAACCGCAAGAGCTGTCTCCCGTCCGCTGTACACAGAAATAAGCAGCGGGTTCGACGTATTCACCCGAGAGAGAATATCTCCGATTTCCCCCTCCAGCACCATATGGCCCTGGTCGATGATCCCTATATCGGTACACAGCTCCGAGAGCTCTGAGAGCACATGGGAGCTGATTATAATCGTTTTTCCCGCGCCCTTCAGCTCTCCCAGTATCTCTTTAAATTCGTAACGGGTTCTGGGATCCAGCCCCGAGGTGGGCTCGTCCAGAATCAGCAGCGCCGGGTCATGAATCAGCGCCCGCGCCAGACACAGCCTCTGCTTCATCCCTCGGGACAGCCCATCCACATAATACGTAAGCTTGTCCTCCAGTCCCACCTGCTCCAGCAGAGCCGTATAGCGCCTGCGCGCCATCAGCCCGTCAAGATGGTAGCAGGAGGCAAAAAACTCCATATATTCCCATACCATCAAATTATCGTACACGCCAAAGAAATCCGGAACATAGCCGATCATTGTCTTCATTCCATTGATATCCTCAAGGACATCCCTTCCGCTGATACGGATCGTTCCCCCATCCGCGCCCAAAAGGCCGGTCATGATCTTTATCGCTGTTGTTTTTCCCGCTCCATTTGGCCCCACAAAGCCGTAAAGAGCACCGTCCCGCACTGTCATATCGAGACCGCTGAGAGCATGAAATTTTCCATAAACTTTATCAAGTCCCCGTATTTCCAGCATCTATTTGCTCCTCCCAGTAACCGTTAATACCGGAAGCATGATATTCCATGTATAATCTCCGGATCCATTATAGATATATCTTACCGTCAGAGTATTTCCAGGAGACAGGTAAGGCTCCAGGCTCTCCGCATCATACTCCGTGCGTGATGCAGGCATCGCATCGTAATTACCTGTATTATAATTGTAAAAATATGTCGTCCCCGTAAATGGCACCACATAATAATATCTGAGATTTTCCTCCATCTCCTGGCTGGGGCCGTAAAAATTAAGGCGCTCCACCTCCAGATCATTTCCCAGATAATATTCCAGAACCACAGGTGCAGAGCCATACATGGTATTCGTCCCCGCATAATATTCACCGGAAACCACCTCCGGCTCCTTCTGCATGGCGGACCGATATACCCAGCCGTCCCTCTCATAGTCCACATCGATCGATGAGGTCAGCAGCGTACAGCCATATGTCTCATAAGCGTCTCCCAGAAGAAATCCCGTCTCCCCCCTGCTGCTGGCAAAGGCAGTCACACGAGCCTGCGCGTGATAATCGGACAAATAATTCTCAATGTAGAAGGACAGCAGATTTGTTCTCTGCAGCGCCTCCACATAGGCGGCATCCTCTATATCCCCGTTCTCCCGATAGCGGGATGTGCCTGTGATCTGTGCAGCTGCAGCATATCCATAGCTGGCAGAGCCGTAGATGACCTCTCGATCATCCAAGCGCACCGTCTCTCCGGGCTCCATACTGTCGATGAGAATCATCTGATTGTATAAAATGACCGCCACATCCTCCACCGTCTGTCCATAGTTATTGGTCAGCGTTCCTGTAATTTCCCCGTCAAAGGAATGAATCTCTCCGGTGAAGCCCTCTGCCCTCTCAGTCCTCTGCCAGCGCTCCAGGCGGAAAATCTTTGAGTTGAACGCGCCCACATTGCCCACCATAATCTGCGTCGCGTCCGTTCCATATCGAATCCGGACATCCGCCTTCTCCTGCCCGGTAAACTGCAAAGAGGGCTGGCTGCCATAGTAGGGGCTCCCTGTCAAGGGATACAGATCGTAGCTGGGATCAATCGCCACGGAATATGGCTTATTATAGGGAGCGCGCATATTAATATAGGCGGTCTCCGACCGTCCCTCTTCATCCGTATCCAGGATCTCGGCATACGTAAAGAAGGGGCCCTCAAAGCGGGTGACAGACCCCATCAGCAGGACCATCCCTGTACAGCACAGGGACAGGGCCGCTGCTGCCTTGTGGTAATGCAGCCCCATTCCTCTCTGCTTTAGGAAAAAATATAGGCCTGGCCCCACCAAAACCACATAGGCTGCCGCAAGGCAGGCATACAGCCCCACCCTCGGAAGGCTTCCGATATCTCCAGAGGTAATAAGGCCCTGCACCGCCCAAAACTGGCTGGATCCGCTGCTGTCCACAGCGCTTGTCAGACGGTTGATCCGTTCCTCCCCCAAAAGGGATGTAAACAGCTTATCCACATAGGAAATATTGCTCCGGCAGAACTCCTCAATATCCCCAAAGTCATAGATCGCTGCCGCCGCCATGCCATTTCCCACTGTCACTCCGGAGATCACTGTCAATTCATCGCTGGCCAGAACCTCGCTCCCATTTATAAGAGATACATCCGTGCAGACCAGGGGAATGGCTGCCTCCTCCGGGCTGTCCTGCGCATACTCTACGCCCATATTTATCTCGTAGAGATCCGGCTCGGGAAGCGGATAGGATGCCAGCTCCCCTCCAAAGGCGCGGAGTGTATCCTCCCCCCGCTCTCCCATTCCGAACAAGAGCAGGCCGCCCTCCTGAACCCATTCCCACACTGCATTCACCTGATCCCGGGACAGCGCTCCCGTATCAAAGTCATTGATCAAAAGCACGTCCAGCTGATCCAGCTCCATCTCGCTGGCTGGCAGGGTATCCGCGTCCATCTCAATCGCTCTTGTCCGAAGCGTGCTGTAGTGGATCCCTACATTGTTGAAATACTGGAGGCGCTCCGGCTCATCGCTGAGAATGCCAATAAAAAGCTCCGCCGTGTCCATATTCAGATCGAGCTTTAACCGCTTTTTTACCACCTCCTGCCCGTCCAAATCAGCCAATGACAGATACATCTGGTCCACACCATTTCCCAGAGACACGCTGAATTCTGACCGAAGCTGTCCGGCTGCGGGAATCTCAATCGGATATTCGTATTCGTAGGTATCATACTCAATCTGCCCATTGTAGCCCTGGTAGTCCGGCTCCAGCGACTTGACCCTAAGCACACCCTGAAATGCATCCGTCCCGCGATTCTCCAAATCCACGGCAAGCGGAAGAAACCGTCCTCTCTTCGCCATATTCTGATACCCATAGGTTACATCCATAAGCACCTGGGGCTGTGCAGACTCCGGCTGGCCCTCCAGCTGGCCCTGCTGTGCTGCCCAGGCGTATATCTCTGCTCCGAAGAGCCCGATTCCTGCCACACATATGGCAAAAAGGGTGCCTTGCAGCGCCCTTTGCAGTGTATTTCGCTCTCTCATCCTGTTCTCCTAAATACTCCCGAACTTCTCCCTGTTGATGTCAAAATGCACCTGAAGCCGTACCGTAAATACGGTTCCATTCAGATCGCTGGACACAGCGATGGTGCCCCCATGCATATCCACAATCTCCTTGGCTATGGCCAGCCCCAGCCCGGTTCCGCCCGTACTGCTGGAACGGGATTGCTCTACCCTGTAAAACTTATTGAAAATGAGCGGCAGCTCCTCGGCGGGGATCACATAGCCGTAGTTGGTAACTGACACCGTCACGAATTCCTCCTCCGCCCGTATCTGAACAAGCACCCGCTTTCCATCCGCGCCGTACTTAATGGCATTGCCGATCAAATTGTCAAACAGCCGCGCGAGAAGATTTCCATCCGCTGTGATTATCTGCACCGGCACATTGCTCTGCAGATCATAGGAAAGCCCCTTGTCCACAAAATTGGGGTAGGCCTCCTCCAAAAGCTGGCCCAGAAGCTTGACTATATCCAGCTCCCCCACATGCATAGCAATCTTCCCGTAGTTGAGCTTTGTAAATCCGAAGAGATCCTCGATCAGCTTTTCCAGCCGCCTGGCCTTTCCATAGGCGATCTCTATGTATTTTTTCTGCATCTCCGGCGGAATATTCTTCTGGCCCGCCAGAAGCTCCAGATAGCCGATGATAGAGGTGAGCGGCGTGCGCAGGTCATGTGCCACATTGGTGATCAGCTCATTTTTCGTGCGCTCTGATTCCCGCTCCTTCTCAATCAACTGACGGATATCCTCTGACATCTTGTTCAGATTCGCCGCCATGCTGGAGAGCTCATCGTCTCCCATCACCTCAACGGAGGTGTTCAGATTTCCCTCAGAAATACTCTGCACTGCATCCGAGATGCGGCTGATATAGCGGATATACGGCTCCTGGAGAATCATAAAGGTAACTGCAAATAATACCAGGCCCAGAACCAGGCAGACCATCACTGCCGCCACACTCTGATCCAAAATCGCCCGCGTCAGCGCATTCGTGCGGCCAATTCCCTCCATATATCGGGCAATCATGGAAATATTCGCAACCAAAAACAGTTCTACCAGACAGGATATAATCGCGCTGTAAATGATATTCGCCAAAATTCTTGCCCGGTAGCGCCCGCCCATATCACTTTTCAATTTTGTACCCTACTCCCCATACTGTAGTAATAATTTTATTCTGCCTGGCATCCTCCTTCATCTTGCCCCGCAGCCTCCGGATATGTACCATAACGGTGTTGTTGGCCTCGTAGACCTTTTCATTCCACACCTTTTCAAAAATCTCATCCGTGCTGAACACCTTTCCCGGATTGGACGCAAGCAGATACAAGATATCAAACTCAATCGGAGTGAGCTTAATCTCCTCCCCATCCACTACCACCTTATGGTTATCCTTATTGATCGTCATTCCCTTGATGGAGATCTCATTGTTCGTCCGGTCCGGCCCGCCGCTGTTCGGATTCAGCTGGGTGTAGCGCCGCAGCTGGGACTTCACACGGGCTGTGAGCTCCAAGGGATTAAAGGGCTTTGTCACATAATCATCTGCTCCGGTTCCCAGCCCCAGAATCTTGTCCAGATCCGTGGACTTGGCGCTGAGCATAATGATCGGTATATTGTTGGTCTCCCGGATTTTCTTGCACATCTCCAGGCCATTCATCCCCGGCATCATAATGTCCAGAAGCACCAGATGAATGTTCTCCTTCTCAATAATCTCCAGTCCCTTATCCGCGTTCTCTGCCTTAAAGACCTTATAGCCATCGCTTACAAGATAAATCTCTATCAGATCCGCAATCTCTTTCTCATCATCTACTACCAGAATGTTAATTTCGGACATGCTGCCCCCTCCTCATGCGTTCGGTTAGCTTTATTTTAACACAATATATGAACCTTTTCCTTACTTTTTTCTTGAAAAATTACAGGCTTTTCTATTACCTGTCAGGAACAGATGCTATCTTACAGAATTTTAACGATTTTGTAAACATAAGATGAATGGATATGCTGGAAGGATACGGAT
>CALWMT010000142.1 GCA_944382045.1 uncultured Enterocloster sp.
AGACGCGGCGGTCCTGGTGGGAGATGGCACAAAGGGGTTTGGGGATGCAGAGCGGGCGCTGCTCGCGCGGATTCAGGCAAAAAAGCTTCCCTGCGTCATTGCCTGGAATAAGTCAGATCTTGCGGATGTGCCTCCTGCGGGACTGCCTGCGGGCTGGGGCGGACCGGAGGACCCGGACGGGGAGCGCCATGCCCTTGTGGGCGTCAGCGCCCGGTCCGGCCAGGGTATAGAGGAGCTGAAGGAATGTCTTGCGCGGCTGGGCAGGCAGGAGGAGAGCGGGCGCAGGATTATCGCGGATCTTCTTTCGCCGGGGGATACGGTTCTTCTCGTGGTCCCCATTGACAAGGCCGCGCCCAAGGGACGGCTGATACTGCCCCAGCAGCAGACGATCCGGGATATCCTGGAGGCGGGAGCTTTTTCCATGGTGGTGCGGGAGACGGGAGTCAAGGAGGCTCTGGAGCGTCTGGCAGGGAGGCCCCGGCTGGTGGTCACGGACAGCCAGGTATTTAAAAGAGTATCCGCAGATACGCCGGAGGATATTCCGCTGACGTCATTTTCCATTCTCTTTGCCCGGTATAAGGGGGAGCTTTTCCCCATGGTTCAGGGGATAAAGGCGCTGGATTCAGTGAGGGATGGGGATAAAATCCTTATCTGTGAGGGCTGCACCCATCACAGACAGTGCAATGATATTGGAACGGTGAAGCTGCCGGGTTGGATTAGAGCCTATACAGGGGCTTCCCCGGAGTTTGTATTTACCTCCGGCACGGAATTTCCCGATGATCTGAGCCCATATCATATGATTATCCACTGCGGGGGATGCATGCTGAATGCAAGGGAGATGCGGTATCGCCTTCAGTGTGCCCAGGATCAGGGGATACCTATGACAAACTATGGGATGATCATTGCCCATACCCAGGGCATTTTAAGGCGGAGCCTGGAGCCCTTTTCTGAAGGGCTGCGATAGAACAAGCAGAGAGGAGAACATTCATGCGTGTACAGGGAAAAAGGATCTGGATTGCCGGACAGCTTATGCCGGCCCAGCTGGAAATTCAAAATGGTACGATAACAGAGGTGCTGCCCTATGGCAGCGGGAAGGCGGAGCTTGACTGGGGGGAGCTGCGGGTATTTCCGGGCTTTATTGACATTCACACCCATGGGGCTTACGGCTATGACACCAACGACGGCACGCCGGAGGGGCTTAAGGACTGGATGCGGCGGATTCCGCAGGAGGGTGTGACCTCCATCCTTCCCACCACAGTGACTCAGATGCCGGATGTGCTGGAGCAGGCGGTGGCCAACGTGGCCGCGGTGGCCAGGGAGATGGCTGCGGCGGAGGCAGATGCCTTGGGACATGCAGAGAATGCACCGGCGGGAGGGATTCCGGCTGGCCGTCCAGGCGTCCAGGGTGCCGAGATTCTGGGAATTCATTTTGAAGGCCCCTATCTTGACATGGAATACAAGGGGGCCCAGCCGCCGGAGGCAATCGCTGTTCCCTCTGTGGAGCAGTTTTGCCGCTACCAGGAGGCAGCAGAGGGCCTAATCAAGTATATTACCCTGGCCCCGGAGCATGATCCGGACTGGGCCTTGACCCGTTACTGCGCCTCCCACGGCGTTGTGGTCAGTATGGGACACTCCAATGCCTCCTACGAGGATGCCCTTATGGGAGCGGCCAATGGAGCTTCCTCCATGACCCATGTGTACAATGCCATGAGCCCTTACCACCACAGAAGGCCCGGCCTTGTGGGGGCAGCCTTCCGGCTTCGGGATCTGTACGGGGAGCTGATCTGTGACGGCTGCCATTCCCATCTGGCTGCGGTAAATAACCTTTTCGCCGCAAAGGGACGGGATCATGTGATCATGGTGACAGACTCCCTCAGGGCCAAGCACTGCCCGCCGGGAGGCAGCTATCAGCTGGGAGGACACGATATCGAGATAGGGGAGGACGGTCTGGCGCGCCTTGCGGGCACGGACACCATCGCCGGGAGCACCCTGCGGATGAATAAGGGCCTTAAGATCCTGGTGGAGGAAGCCCAGGTTCCCCTAGATGCAGCGGTGAATTCCTGTACCTTAAATCCTGCCAGGTGTCTGGGCGTGGACGGCCGGAAGGGCCGGATCGCAGCGGGATGCGACGCGGACCTGGCAGTGCTGGATGCGGATTACGAGACAGCCGAGACCTGGTGCCGCGGAGTGCGGTGCTGGGTGAGAGGCTAGAGAACCGCTTTCAGAGTGCTGTCCTTAAAAAATGAGATTGACATTTTTGAGAAAATCGTGTATAAATATTCCCAGAAGGAAAGGCCCTTCGCCCTAGGCGGAGGCCTTTTCTTTTTTTAACTTGCCAAAAAGGATGAATATACTGTATAATGATTTCATATTTTACCTTGTTAGCAAGTTAAAGTAGTAGAAAGAGGGAAAAGAAAGGGGAATTTGAATGAACAACACAACAAATACCAAAGAAGGCCGTGTGGACCGGATTCTGGATGCCATCGAACGGCTGGGCAACAAGCTTCCGGATCCCATTACGCTGTTTCTGGTTCTGTCCATCGTGGCGGTGATCTGTTCTGCGATTTTCAGCGGTCTGGGCATCGCGGTGGTGAATCCTGCGGACAATCAGGTGGTGGAGCCGGTGAACCTGCTGTCTCTGTACGGGATTAAGTACCTGTGGAGCAATGTGATCACCAATTTCTCCACCTTCGCCCCCCTGGGTATGGTGCTGGTAGCGGTGATCGGCTCCTCCGTGGCGGAGAAGAGCGGATTCCTGATTGCTTTGATGCATCAGTTCCTGGGCGGAGCCAAGGGCTGGGTGGTTACCATGGTAGTGGTGTTCGTGGGTATCAACCTGAACATCGCCGGTGATGCGGGCTTTATCATCCTGCCGCCTCTGGCCGCAGTACTCTATATGTCCATCGGAAGAAGCCCCCTGCTGGGCCTGTATGTGGCCTTTGCCTCCGTGTCCTGCGGCTTCTGCGCCAATGTAGCGCTGGGACTTTCCGACGCCCTGGCCTACAGCTACACCGAGGTGGCGGCTCAGATGATTGACCCGAGCTATTCCGAGTCCATCGCCATCAACTGGTACTTCCTGATTGTGTCCTGTATTGTTCTGACGATTGTGGGAACCATTCTGGTGGAGAAGGTGCTGGTTCACCGCTTCCCCACAACCAAGGAGCAGCTGCAGTCCTATGATTTTGATACAGAGTCCACAGGCCTTACTCCGGTGCAGAAGAAGGGACTTAAGATTGCGGGAATTGCAGAGCTGATTTTCTTCATCATCATGCTGCTCTTGTCTCTGCCGGTATTTGGAGATACAGCGATCCTGGCGGATGAGACCGGATCCATCACAAACTCCGGCGCACCCTTTACGCAGGGAATCGTGTTTACGGTAACTCTTGCGCTTATGATCCCCGGCATTGCCTATGGCTTTGGCATTGGCCGCTACAAGAATGACAAGGATCTCTGGGCGGATATAAGCCAGGGCTTTTCTGAGATGGGAAATTATGTATTTATGTGCTTCTTCATCTCTATCTTTACCAATTTCTTTTCCGTGTCAAAGATTGGAACCATCATAGCGATCGCCGGAGCAGACGGACTGGCGGCTATTGGATTTACGGGCGTTCCGCTGATGATAGGCCTGATGATTGTGTCCTGCATCGTGGACCTGTTTATCGGCTCCGCCTCCGCCAAGTGGGCGATTCTGGCGCCGGTGTATGTGCCTATGATGATGCTTCTCGGCTATGACCCGGCAGTTACCCAGGTGGTGTACCGGATCGGCGATTCCATCTGCAATCCGCTGTCTCCTCTGTTCACCTACATGCCGGTTATTATCAGCTATGCCCAGCGGTATAAGAAGGACGCGGGCATCGGCACGATTATCGCCAACATGCTGCCCTTCTCTGTCACCTTCGCTATTTTCTGGATTATCCAGGTGATTGTGTGGGTTGCCTTAGATCTGCCTCTGGGACCCGGCGGCGGCATCTATCTGTAGGAGGGGCAAAAGAGCGGCGGCCGGCTGTCTGCAGCTTGGCAGGCGGCCGGCCTGCACAGCCGGTTCGTATGTGAGGATTATGGATATGAATTTTTTGGAAAAGGCGAAAGCCATAGAGAGTTTTATTATTGAAGGCCGTCATTACCTGCACAGCCATGCGGAGCTTCCCTATGAGGAGCAGGAGACCACGGCCTTTCTGGTGTCAGAGCTTGAAAAAATGGGGATTCCCGTGATAACATTTTCGGATTACACGGGATGCATCGCGGTGATTGAGGGCGGAAGGCCGGGAAAGACGCTGCTTCTGCGCGCGGATATCGATGCCCTGCCCATTGAGGAAAAGAGCGGAGTGGACTTTGCAAGCATTCATCCGGGGGTGATGCATGCCTGCGGCCATGACTGCCACGCGGCTATGCTCCTGGGAGCGGCAAGGCTTCTCTGGGAGTGCCGCAGTGAATTGTGCGGGACCGTGAAGCTTCTGTTCCAGGCGGCTGAGGAGGCCTTCCTGGGCAGCCACTATTATGTGGACAGAGGGTATCTGGACGGCGTGGACGCGGCCATGGGGATGCATACCTGGCCGAGCCTGGCTCAGGGGAGGATCGCGGTGAAGGATGGCCCTCTGATGGCCAGCTGCGACAATTTTGTTCTCACGGTGAAGGGCGTTTCTGCCCACGGGTCCACGCCCAATGAGGGAAAGGATGCCATTGTGGCGGCCAGTGCCATCATCTGCTCCCTGCAGACGGTGGTGAGCAGGGAGGTGAGCCCTATTGAGCCCCTGGTGGTGACCGTGGGCAAGATACGCTCCGGCACCCAGTTCAATATCGTCTCTGACACAGCGGTGATGGAGGGCACGGTGCGGACCTACCGCAGAGAGAACCGGGACCTGGCGGAGGACTCCATCCGCAGAATTGCCGCCCGCACGGCGGAGGCTCTGGGCTGCACGATTGAATTGGAATATAACCGCATAGAACCGCCGGTGTGCAACAATGACCTGGCTCTCAACGAGACAGCCAGGAGAGCTGCCCGGCAGGTATTCGGGGAGGAGGGCCTGGCAAAGGTTCCTCCAGCTACGGGAAGTGAGGACTTCAGCTATATTATGGAGAAGATTCCCTCATCCCTGTTTGTATTTTTGGGAACCGGCGATGAGGAGAACGGGTGCAGTTGTCCGGCCCACAATGAGAAATTTAAGGTGAATGACAGTGCCTTGACGGCTGGAGCTGCCTTTTATGCCCAGTTTGCCGAGGCGTACCTTGGAAGCAGAGAGGAGGGGGAGGAGAAATGATGGATATCGGGCGCCTTGCAAAGGAACAGGAAGCGTATGTGATAGAGGCCCGGCATTATCTTCATTCCCACCCGGAGGTGGGCTGCGAGGAGGTAAATACTACCCGCTATATCTGCGAGGAGCTTACAAAGATGGGCGTGGAGGTGCAGACCTTTGAGGGAATCACAGGCTGCGTGGGCACCATCGAGGGAGCGCGTCCGGGAAAGACCGTGATGCTCCGGGCGGATATTGATGCTCTGCCCATTGAGGAGCAGCCGGGAAAGAGCTATTGCAGCCAGAATCCGGGAGTGATGCACGCCTGCGGCCATGACTGCCACACCGCCATGCTTCTGGGCGCGGCCCGGATTCTCGCCAGCCACAGGGAGGAGATCTGCGGTACTGTGAAGCTTATTTTCCAGATGGGCGAGGAGATCGGACGAAAGTCTGAGGAGTATGTGAAGCGGGGGGCCCTGGAGGGCGTGGACGCCATCTTCGGCATGCATGTGTGGTCCAGCCTGGACACAGGGACCGCTAATTTCCAGGAGGGGGAGCGGATGGCCTGCAGTGACCGCTTTACCATCCGCGTCCGCGGGAAAAAATCCCACGGCAGTGCCCCCCATGAGGGAAATGATGCGATTCTGGCAGCCGCAGCCGTGGTTATGGCCCTCCAGTCTATTCCCAGCCGGGAGATCAGTCCCCTGGACAGCCTGGTGGTGACTGTGGGCATGATGAACGGCGGCACCAAGGAAAATATCCTGGCAGACGAGACGGAGCTTGTGGGAACGGTGCGGGTATTTGACCGGGCCTTCCGCAAATCTATGCCGGAGCGCATCCGCCGTCTGGCCTCCCAGGTGGCCGGCGGCTATGGGTGCAGTGTGGATTGTGACTACTATTTTGGACCCAGCCCCCTGATCAATGATCATGAGAATCTGAACCGCCTGGCGGCTCAGGCAGCGCGGGAGGAGCTGGGGGAGAACTGCCTGAGAAGCCTTCCCAAGGTGACAGGGGCAGAGGATTTCAGCGTGTATATGGAGCACATTCCTGGGGTGTTCGGCTACCTGGGCGTGCGGAACCGGGAGAAAGGAATTGTGTGCACCCACCATCATCCGGCGTTTGATGTGGATGAGGAGGCGCTGTACCACGGAACCGGCATCTATGTGCGGTTTGCGCTGGGATTCCTGAACAGCTGATCTGAGGGTATCCGAAGGGATACCCCCAAGATGCAGTTAGGAGAGAAACTTCTTTTGGATGTATTCCCGGTACTCCTCCTTTGTGAAGGGCGGCTTGTAGGCATCGATGGTTTTTCGGGCCTCAGCCGCCCCATTTTTTAGCAGACGGTAGGCCAGGAGCGCCATGAGCTTGGCGGGCAGGATGTGGGCGGTCTCCGGATTGGTGACGCGGTAGTCCTTGGAGTGCAGGTCGCCGGCGGAGCCTCCGAAGGTGAAGTTGAGCACCGGCATGACGGCGAAGAGGTCGCCCACGTCCGTGCTGGCGGTGTTGCATATACCGGCGGGAATGGAAACCGTTTTGATGTCATTTCCCAAAAGAGCCGCAGTCTCGGTGAGAATGGGCTCGGGCATGCGCTCCGGGCAGGGCATGTAGCCCTGGGAGTCCACGATTTCTGCTTCGCAGCCGATGGCCATGGCAGCTCCCTTAAAGCAGTTGTCAACCTTTTTGCTGACCTTTTCTATGGCCTCCTGGGTTTTGGCCCGGACCATCATGTCGACCACCACCTCGCTTGGCACAATGTTGATGGCTTCGCCGCCCTTGCGG